>NZ_CEWCAA010000004.1:0-81297 GCF_982429025.1 Enorma sp. | reverse complement strand
GACGAATAGTGGTCGAGATGGTCGGCCTCGATGTTCGTCACGACCACGACATCGGGATCAAGATAGAGGAAGGAGCTATCAGACTCGTCGGCCTCGGCAACGAAATACTCGCCCTGGCCGTTCCGCCCGTTCGTATCGTAGCCCTCGACGATGCCCCCGATGAGGAAGCTCGGGTCGAGCTTCATGCGGTCGAGCATCGTGGCGACCATGGACGACGTCGTCGTCTTGCCGTGGGTCCCGGCAACGGCGATCGTCGTGTACCCCTGCCCGAGCTCAGAGAGCATCTTGGCGCGCGGCCACACGGGAATATCGAGCTCACGCGCACGCATGAGCTCGGGGTTGGTCTCGGGGATGGCGGTGGAGACGACCACGACATCGGGTTTCACGGCATCGATGGTGGCGGCGTCGTGACCGATATGGATATCAACGCCCGCGCGCGTGAGCTGGCGAATATAGCGCGAGGTCTTGAGGTCGGAACCGCTCACCGCATAACCGCGCTCGTGAAGCACGAGGGCGATGCCGCTCATGCCCGCCCCGCCTACGCCGATAAAATGGACGCGGAACGAGCCGGGGGCTTTCGGGGTGTCTACCATGTGGGGTTACTCCCTCTCTCTGGTCTGTAGTTCGACCCATTGATTGTAGGTGACAATCGCCGCCATGACAAAGGCGACACGCGACGCCCACGCCCGGCGGCACGATATGCGCCGGCCACGCGCCGCACCGGGATATCGCTGCGCGAGCTGAATAGATGCAGAGCCGCCAGCACCCGCGTGGAGCGAGAGCCTGGCGAGACCCTATGCGAGCGCCTCGAGGGCGTCGGCGAGGTTCTGGGCGGCACGGTCCTGCCCAAGCCCCTGCGCGGCAGCGCGCATACGGTCGCGGCGGGCACCGTCGGCCAAGAGGCCCAGCAGGGTGTCGGCGAAATCCTGGGAGTCGATCTGAGCATCCGGGCAGAGAAGCGCAGCTCCCGCGTCCACGAGGTAGCGAGCGTTCGTCGTCTGGTGGTCGGCGGTTGCATGCGGATAGGGAACGAGCACCGCGGGCACCGCAAGGGCAGCGATCTCTGCTATCGAGGACGCACCGGCGCGAGAGAGCACGAGGTCGGCCGCGGCGAGCACGTCGCCCATATCGTCGATGTAAGGGCGCACGCGGTAACGGGCGGCCTCCTCGGGTGTGAGCTCAAGCGCGCGCACGGTATCGTCGTAATCGTCTGCACCGGTGGAATGGAGCACGTAAACGTCGTCCCGTGCCAGCAGATCCCGCTTAAGCGATGTCAAGCGCTCGTTGAGGTGGTGCGCGCCGAGCGACCCGCCGAAGGCAACGAGGAGCGTCGCGCCGTCCGGGACATCGAGCGCGGCGCGACCGCGCGCACGATCGCCCGCGAGCACCGATGCGCGCACGGGATTGCCTATGAACTTGATGGCGGAAGCCGGCGCGCCGTGCTTCTCGAAAACCTCGGACACACTCGGCTGGGCGATGGCGATGAGCGCAGCGCCTTTCGCCGACTGCTTGTTGGCAAGTCCGGGAACAGAGTTCTGCTCATGGAGCGCGTAGGGTATACCGAGCTTGGCGGCGGCGCGCACGAGCGGCAGCTCGATATAGGCGCCGAACCCGATGACCACATCGGGGCGAAGCGATGGGTCGCGCTTGAAATCGCGTACGATGCGCCCCTCCGCACGCGCGAGGTGCATAAGCGCGGTGATGAGCGTCCAGGGCCGTTCCCGGTCGAAGCCCGTCACGTGCACGGGCGTGAAGTCGAACCCGGCCTCGGGTACGAGCGTGCCCTCGAGCCTGCGGGACTCGCCATAGAATCGCACCGTGTGCCCGCGGCGCCGGAGCTCCTCTGCAAGAGCGAGGGCGGGGTTCACATGCCCGGCGGTGCCGCCTGCGGCAATCGCTATGTTCAGGTTAGCGGCCATGGGGCCCCCTTCTCTTCGATGAGTCATCGTCACCATCATAGCGCCTCTGGGGACCGCGCGAGCGCAAGCGGTCGGCGGGATCTGCCCCAAGGTTCACACGCTCATAGGATCCACCGCGCTCAAAGGATTGCGTCCTGCCCGAAGAGGGCCGGTTGTTCCGAGTGGCGCGGTCTGCCGCACCGCCGCCGCGGCTCGCGGAGCCCGTGCGGCCAGCGCGCCCCTCCGCGCGCCCCATCGGCCGGGCCCCTTCACCGGGGGCAACGAAGCCGGTACCGTCGACCACGCTGAAGCCATCATGCCGGCGCGAGGAGCGCGGGCGGGCGGCGCCAGCGGTGCTCCCCTCGATGGCTCCGGGATCGCCGCCATCTGCCTCGGGCGCTCCCTCCCCCATCACGCGGAAGCCTGCGCGGCGGGCGTCGTAGACCGTCTTTGGATTGCTTTCCAAAGAGACGCGCATGATGAGCCCGGCAAGCGCGAGCATGCCGATCATCGCAGAACCGCCATACGAGATGAACGGCAGCGGCTTGCCCGTCATGGGCGTGACGCCCAAGATGCCGAGCATGTTGACGAGGAACTGGATCATGAGCATGACCGAGCAACCGGAGGCGATGAGCCTTCCCTGAACCGTGGGCGACTGACTTGCGATCTTGAGACCCGCATAGATGAGCAGGGCGAAGACCGCGAAGAAGATGGAGACGCCCACGAACCCGAGCTCCTCGCCGATGATGGCGAGGATGTAGTCGTTGTGAGCCTCGGGGAGGTAGTTGTACTTCATGGTCGAGTTGCCGATGCCGCGGCCGAAGATGCCGCCCGAAGCGAAGGCCATGATGGCGAGGGTGGCCTGGTAACCGTCTCCGTACGGGTCGGCCCAGGGGTCGCTCACCGTGAAGACGCGCGCCGCTCGATAGCTCGACGAGAAGATGAATAGGGCGCCGACGATCAAGCCCGCCAGCAGCACGAATCCGATGAGCTTGTAGGAGAACCCAGCGAAGTAGCACATGACGAATACGGTGCCCGCGATGATAAGGCAGGTGCCGAAATCTGGCTCGAGAATGATGAAGAAGAGCGGGACGACGATGCAGACCGCGAGCATCTTGATCATGGTCCAGGCATCGATGGATTGCTCTTCGTAGTACTCGTGCAAGATCTTCGCTGCGGTCACGATGATGACGCTCTTGGCGAACTCGGACGGCTGAAGACGACCGATGAGCGGCAGGTCGACCCAACGCGTGGCGCCGCCGACGTTCCGCCCGAACACGAGCACGGCGACGAGCAGAAGCACGATGCCGCCCCAAGCCCACCACGCAAGATGGGAGCGCATGGTGGCGAGCGGGATGCGCGAGAGGACCGCTGCGAGCACGAGGCCCGCCCCAATGAAGAACGCCTGACGCTCGAGGAAATAGGTCGAGCTACCGTATTCGCTGAGCGCTTCGACAGACGAGGCCGAGTACACCATGAGAAGGCCGAACGCGAGAAGCGCCGCGAGGCATACGATGAAGACGAGCCGGGGGCGCATGATGCGCGCCGGCACGCCAGCGATGAGGCGCTCTCCGAGCGCGGAGTGCTCCCCCGCCTCCCGGCGCGCGCGGCCACCCATGCGCCCGTGGCGCCGGGAGCGCTTCTCATCCGGCGCATCCGCCGATGCACCGGTTTGCTGCCTTGGTTCCTCTGCCATTACCGTCCCTATCGGTCTTGCCGTAAAAACACCTTATGCGGACTCGGCATCCCGCCCGAGTGCCGCCACGAGCTCCTTGAAGGCGCGCCCGCGCTCCTCGAAGCCCGAGAACTCGTCAAACGAGGCGCAGGCGGGAGAAAGCAGGACCACGTCGCCCCGTTCGGCAAGCGAGCGGGCCACATCCACGGCGTCAGCGAGGTCCTCGGCCTCGGCCACGTCGATATCGTGGCGGCCGGCTGCCTCCACGAAGGCGTCGAGGAAACGCTGGCGAGCGTCACCAAAACAGACCACAGCCTTCACCGTGGAATGCACGACGTCCTCGACGAACTCTTCGAGCGGTGTACCCTTGTCGCTGCCGCCGAGCAGCAGCACCACGGGCTCGTCGGGAAAGGCGGTGAGCGCCTTTACGACGGCATCGGTGTTGGTCGCCTTGGAATCGTTGATGTAGCGCACGCCGTCGATCTGCGCGACAGGCTCGATACGATGCTCGAGAGCCGTAAACGAGACGAGCGCCGCGCGGACATCCTCGTCCGAAGCACCGACCCACAGCGCAGCTGCAGCCGCCGCGAGCGCGTTGAGCTCGTTGTGCGCGCCCCGGATGCGAAGCTCAGCGGTGGGAACCAAGCGGTGCTCCACGCCGTTCAAGCGCACCACAAGCACGCCTTCATCGCAAAACGCCGCCGAGGCGGCCCCGGAATCAGCATGCGAAAGCTCGCAGACGGCGGCACCCGTCGAGCGCGCCGCAGAAAGCGCAGCTCGGGCGCCCGCATCCTCCACGCACACAACAGCAAGATCGCCGGGTTCCTGATTAGCGAAGATCTTGCGCTTAGCGGCGGCATAGGCGTCGAGCGTGCCGTGCCACGCCAGATGGTCGGGCGTGATGTTCATGAGCACTGCGACGCGCGGATGCAACATGCTCGTCGTTGCCAGCTGGTAGCTCGAAAGCTCTGCAGCGAACCACGAGCCGGGAGCGCGGTCGTCCACGGCAGCAATCGGTGCCAGGCCGATGTTGCCCACCGCGACCGAGGCGCGGCCGGACTCATTCAAGATATGGTTGACGAGCGAGGTCGTCGTGGTCTTGCCGTTGGTGCCAGTGACAGCGATCCAGTGCTCGGGCGAGAGGCGCCATGCAAATTCGGGCTCGCCCATGATGGCAAGCGCATGCTCGCGGCCGCGGGCGAAGAACGCGGAGAACTCCGAGATACCCGGGCTCGCCACGCATACATCGTAGCCACCCTCGACCAACTCTGTCCCGAAGACGAAGTGCACCCCTGCGGCTCCGAGCGCATCCGTTTCGGCGGAGGGGGCAGAAGCCGCCCCGCCGTATACGGTAACCGAGCGCACGCGCTCACCAAGGTGCGCCGCGCCCCAGTGGGCAACGGCCAGGCCCGTAGACCCGAGCCCGAGTACAAGCAGGTCGAAGGTTTCTGGCAGCAGCATGAAGAACCACTATCCCAACTGGAAGAAGACCGCGAGGCCAAGCGCGCCGAAGGCGGCCGCGATGATCCAGAAGCGGATGACCACCTTCGTCTCGGCCCAGCCCTTCTTCTCAAAATGATGATGAATGGGCGCCATGAGGAAGACGCGCTTGCCCGTGAGCTTGAAGCTCACGACCTGGATCATGACAGAGAGCGTCTCGATAATGAAAAGCCCGCCCACGATGAGCGACACGACCTCGGTGTTGGTCATGACGGCGACGCAGGCGAGCGCCGCGCCGAGCGCGAGCGAGCCGGTGTCGCCCATGAAGATGCTCGCCGGATAGCAGTTGAACCACAAAAAGCCAAGGCAGGCACCCGCGCACGCGGCGCAGAAGATGGTGAGGTTCGAATCGTTGCAGATGAAGCACACTGCAGCCATCACGAGCATCGCGATCATGGACGTTCCGCCCGCAAGACCGTCGAGGCCGTCGGTGAGGTTGACCGCATTGGAGAGCCCCACGATCAACAGCCAGGTAAAGATCATGTAGAGCCACGGGATATGGAAGGGCTCGCCGGCGATATCGACCGTCGTGGTGAGCACGCCGAGGTCGACGGAAAGGCCGCCCGGGAACCGCACGACGGGCTCGACGCCGCACCAGTTAATCGAAAGAAGGCAGAAGAGCACGCAGATGAGGGTGAGGCCGATCATCTTGGCGTGCGGGGTGAGGCCAAGGGAGCGCCCGTGGGTAACGGAGGTGAGGTCGTCGATAAGGCCGAGGACTCCGGTAGCCAGCGTGGCGATGAGCACAAGTGCCAGCTCTGCGGTGAGCCTGCCCATGACGAGGCAGGTGATCGCCAGGGCGACGAGGATGACGACGCCACCCATCGTGGGGGTACCCTGCTTGATGAGGTGCTGCTCGGGGCCGTCAGCGCGCACCTGCTGTCCGAAGTGCTCGATCCTCATGACGCGAATCCACAGCGGCATGATCACCGCGGCGATAACCGCTGCGACAGCGAGCGAGATGAATGCCTGATAGGTTGGATAGGCAGCGTTTCCGAGCATTAGCAGACCTCCTCAACGAGGCGATCGAGCCCCAGGAAGCGGGAGCCCTTCACAAGCAGCGTATCATCGGAGCGGAGCGACTGCCGCACGAGCTCCGTAGCGCGTTCGGTATCGCCGGCAATCGCGACGGAGCGGGCAGGCATGCCCATGAGGCGCGCCGCAGCGGCCATCTCCTCCGCGCAGGCCGTGCCCACGCACACGAGCAGGTCGGGCTTCTTCGCTGCCGCATAGGAGCCTACGAGTGCATGCAGGCGGGGCCCCTCTTCGCCAAGCTCGCCGATCTCGCCGAGAACGGCGATGCGACGGCCGGAGACGGGAAGCATCTCGAGGAGATCGAGCGCCGCAGCCGTGGACTCGGGGCTCGCGTTATAGGTGTCGTCGATTACGCGGGCACCGCACGCGGCACGACGGAGCTCCTGACGGCGGCCGGTGATCGCCAGGCGCTTGAACGCCGCCTCCATCGTCGCGGCATCGATGCCCAGGCGTTCCGCAAGGGCGGCGGCGAGCACGGCATTGGAGACCGATTGCGCCCCGGTAACCGCCAACGCGATGCGCGCGGACTCACCGGAGGCGAGCAGAAGGTCGAAGCTCGGATGGCCCTCGACGTCCAGCTCGATATTCGACGCGCGAACCTCGTCGTCCGCGCCCGTCCCGGCAAGGACCACCTCGACCGCCGCAGGAAGGGCGAACTCGTCGCGAATGAATGGCGTGAAGTCGTCCTCGCCCGAAAGCACGAGCACGGGAGCGGTACCGGGCACCCCGGCCTCGGAGCCGCTTGGCACGGGCCTCATGCCCGAGACGATCTCTGCTTTAGCGCGCGCGATGTTCTCACGGCTCCCCAGCATGCCGATATGCGAGGTGCCCACCTTGGTGATCACCGCCAGCGAGGGCTCGGCACATGCAGCAAGGCGCTCGATCTCGCCACGGGCATTCATGCCCATCTCGAGCACGAGCACCTGCGTATCGCGCGGAGCGCTCAGAATCGAGAGCGGCAAACCGATCAGGTTGTTGTAGTTGCCCTTCGTGGCCCAGACGCGGAAGCGAGCGCCCAGAAGCGCCGCCAAGAAGTCCTTCGTCGTGGTCTTGCCGATCGACCCGGTGACGCCCACGACGGTACAGGCGAGCTCGGCACGGTAGACATGGGCAAGGCGCAGGAGGAACTCCTGGGCATCGTCCGCTACCAGTACGGCGCAACCGGCCGCATCCGCCTGCTCGAGCAAGGTGTCCTCGGGCGTCCGGGTGAGCACCACGGCAGCCGCGCCCGCACTCACCGCCTGAGGCGCGAAGTCGTTACCGTCAACGCGCTCACCAGAAAATGCCACGAACAGGCCGTCGCGCTCGACAAGGCGCGAATCGATGAAGCAGCCTCGGCAGATGCGGGCGGGGTCGCCGGCAACAACGCTGGCACCCGTAGCTCCCGCGATAGTCTCTACGGTGAACTCAAACATGCAATCCCCTCAATCGAGTTCCATCAGCTGCGTATTGTACCGTAGCGACCTAGATGCCCGGGCGCGCCGGCGCGGAACGCACAAGGTGTGCAAGCTCGCGCGCGGACCACCTCGCCCCGAGCGCAGCCAAGCTCGTGGCGCCCGGCGGCACCGGCCGCAGCCGCACGCTTGTTATGAACGCGTTCGCTTGACGCCCAGCACCGAAAGCGCTTGCTCCATGATGGTCTTGAATGCCGGCGTGGCGGCCGAGGAGTGGTACGGCGTGCCGTCGAGGGTGATGTAGGCAAGGGCCGCCGGCTCGCTTGCCGGGGCGAACCCAATGAAGGACGACATGTAGTTACCCTTCTGATAGCCACCGGACGCGTCTGCGCGCTGGGCGGTACCGGTCTTGCCCGCAACGTCATACCCCTCGATCGCAGCCCCTGAACCGGTTCCCTCGTCCACGACGGTGATCATCATCGATTTCACGAGCTCTGCCGTCTCCGCGCTGATGGCGCTCGCCTCCCCGTCGCTCCAATCGAGCTCCTCGCCGTGCTTCGACTTCAAGAAATGCGGGGTCGTCATGACGCCGCCGTTCGCTATGCCGCACACCGCCCGGGTGACCTCGATCGGCGAGACGGAAATGCCCTGCCCGAAGGACATCGACCCCAGGCTCGAGCCGTCATACTCGCTGCGCTCGCGCACGATGCCGGTGGACTCGCCCGGAAAATCGATGCCCGATTTGGTTCCGATGCCGTAGGCGTCAAGATACTCGGCGAAGTTATCCGCTCCGATCTTCTGGCCCACGAGCACCATGCCCGTATTCGAAGACCTCCGTATGATCTCGCGGAGCGTCATGGTCATGGCGTAGTCGCGGTCGTCGATGTCGTTCACCCAGTCGTCGCCGACCTTGACCTCGGCCGGAACGTCGAAGGTGGTGTCGGGCGTCATGAGCCCCAAATCGATACCCATGCCGCTCACCAGCGTCTTGAACACGGAGCCCGGCTCATAGGCATCCGTCACGACGCGCAGGTTCATGTCGGCGGCGTTCGTGTTCGCCAGATCGGTCTGGTCGTACGTGGGGCACGAGCAGCAGGCAAGGATCTCGCCCGTCGCGGGATCGCACACGATGACCGATCCGTAATCCGCGCCCGAGCTCTCGACCGCGTCGGCAAGCGCCTGCTCCGCGACGCTCTGTATGTTCACATCGAGCGTGAGCACGAGGTCGGTGCCGTCTTTGGCAGACACCTTCTCGTAGGCGCCGCCCGCGATATACGAGCCATCGCGGGCCCGCTCGCGGACGATGGAGCCGTTCGTGCCCGTGAGCACATCGTCGTAGTAGCTCTCCAAACCGGAGACGCCCTCGTTGTCGATGTTCACCACGCCAATCACCTGAGAGGCGAGCGTGCCGTACGGGTACACGCGCTTCATGGTCTGCTCGAACTCGATGCCCTTGATGCCGCGCTCCGAGAGCGCATCGGCGATATCTTGGTCGACCTGACGCTTGATATAGACGAAGGTTGTGTCGCGCGTGACCTTCTCGCGGCACGCCTCCTCGTCGATGCCCAATAGTTCGACGAGGGCGCTCACCGCCTCGTCGGCATCTTCCACGAGCTTGGGGTTGGCATAGACGTTCTGGCACTCGACGCTCGAGGTGAGGACGTTTCCGTTCCGGTCGTAGATGGTGCCGCGCTTGGCAAAGAGGGTCTGGCGCGAGAGGCGGCGCTCGTCGGCGCGCTTCCGGTACGTTTCGGCGTTCACGATCTGGTAATCCGCGAGATTCCAGAGGCCGAGCGCCATGCCTAAGCCGAGTGCCCCCATCACGACGGCACGTCGCGGGATGCCCTCGTGGTCAAGGTCGCTATGGAGCAGGTCGACCTGCGGGCGCGTACCGCGGGGAGGCCTTCCGGAACCTCCGCCGCCCCGGGTGCCACCCCATGCCGGGCCGAGGGCATCGGAGCCCGAGCCGCCTCGCGCTGGGCCGCCTCGCATCATCCCGCCTTCATGGCGCACCGCGCCACGAGGGGACCCGTAGGGCTGCCCTGAACGACCGGCATGGGAACGGGACCCACGCTGCGACGCATCGCGCGGGGCCCCTCCCCGAGACATCGATTCATATCCTTGATTGAATGCATCACGACGCGGACGCGACGAACCTCTGCGGCTGGACCGCCCGTCGTCTCGTCCGCTCCCGGTATACCGGTCGCGCGCCATTGCTACCTCCCGGGGCCTATTGGGCTGTGTCGGCGCTCGATGCCCCGGACGACCCTGCATCTGCAGCATCGGTGGCTGCCGCGCCGGCGCCCTGGTCATCGGTTGAACCCGCCTGCGCGGAGGCGCCCTGGCTCAGATCGAGCACCGTCGTGTCCTCCGGCTCGACCATGCCGAGCGTACCGGTTGCAAGGTCGCGGATGCGCGTATCGGCTCCATAGACCGAGTTCATGACCTCGAGGTTCGAACTCTCGTCCTGCGCCGTCTCGAGCGAGCTGTTAAGCGCGGCGTTCGTGTTGAGCACCGATGCCGTAACGCCCGCGATGGCGACGCGTGCGATGCCGATGGCGAAGAAGAGCGCGACGAGCACGCAGAAGACCTTCACCACATGGGTGAAGACAGGGCTAACGACCTGGTTAGCCTCGCGGCCCTCACCTGTATAGACGTCGAAGCGCGGGCGCTCAGCGGGCGCCGCGCCCGTTTCGGGGCGAGCTGCCGGAGCCGGCATCGCCTCGAAGTCGTAGGCATACGCCGCATTGGAATCGTAGTACGCCATGGTACGCATGCCTCCCATCCCGGTGCGTTAGTGGTGCGTTTACGGTACGTTTCTGGTGCGGTGCGGGATGGAACCTAAGATAAGCGGGCGTTGCGCTCACAAGCGCTCGGCCACGCGGATCTTGGCAGATCTCGCTCGCGGGTTGCGCTCGACCTCTTCGGCCGTGGCAACCAGCGGTTTTCTCGTCAATACCTTGAGTGTCGGCACGTTTCCGCACATGCAGACCGGAAGTTCCGGCGGGCAGGTGCAGCCCCGGCTCCGCTCCTGGAACACATGCTTCACGATGCGGTCCTCAAGCGAGTGGTACGAGATGACGCAGATGCGCCCTCCCGGATTGAGCCAGCGCACCGCTGCCTCGAGGCCGCGCTCGAGAACATCGAGCTCATGGTTGACCTCGATGCGTATCGCCTGGAAGCTCTTGCGCGCGGGGTGATGCCCGTGCCGGCGCGCCGCCGCGGGAATCCCCGCTTTGATGGCCTCGACGAGCTCTCCCGTGGTCTCGATGGGGCTTAGCTGCCGACGACGCACGATCTCTCGCGCGATCTTGTCGGCGAACTTCTCCTCACCGTATACGCGAAGGATCCGGGCGAGGTCGGCTTCGTTATAGGTGTTGATGACCTCAGCTGCGTTTAAAGGGTTGTTACCCGGGTCCATACGCATATCAAGCGGGGCGTCCTCGTGGTACGAGAAGCCCCTTCCAGGGATATCAAGCTGCGGGCTCGAAACGCCCAAGTCGAAGAGGATGCCATCGATGCCGGGCACCTCGGCCCGGCACAGAAGCTCGTCTAGGTCACCGAAGTTCCCCTTCAAGAGCTTCAAGGGCACGCCCGGCGCCTCTGATGCAAGGCGCGTGCGGGCGGCGGCGAGCGCCATGTCATCCTGGTCGATGCCGATGAGGAGCCCCTCCTCGCCCACCTGCGCGGCCATCTTCACAGAATGGCCGGCGCCGCCGAGCGTGCAGTCGCAGACGGTGGAGCCCTCGCTCAGGCGAAGCGCTTCGAGCACTTCCTGGAGCATGACGGGTTCATGCCGATATTCAGGTGTCAACGTAGCCATGTCCGTTTGCTCCCGGTTACTCGTCGAAGAACAGGTCCTCGTCCCCTTCATCATCCGCATCGGCTTCAGCCCACTTCGCGCGATCCCAGATCTCGAGATGGTCCCAGTTTCCGACCACGGTGACCTCGCGATTGAGGCCAGCCTTCTCGCGCAGCGTCTCGCTCAGACCAATACGCGAAGCGGAGTCGATATCCATCGGCGTCGCCCGCGCCATGATCTTGCGCATGAGCGCCTGATCCTCGCGCTTGCGGGAATTGAAGCCTCCGCGCTTTTCGAAGAGGCCCAGTGCCCAATCCTCGAACTTCTCGTTCGAGAACACGTACAAGGCATCAACGTCCGGTGCAGGCAACACGTACACATGCTCGCCGAGCTCAGAGCGAATGGCAGCAGGCAGGGATAAGCGGCCTTTGGCATCGAGATTGCGCTCGAACGTCCCGGCAAACATCTCTGCTGCGCCCTCCTCTCGGTTACTCGGTTAGGGCTCGTACGGGGAACCACCCCGGCTGTCGACGCATTCAATAGTATGGTTTGAAGCGATTTTTAGCAACATTTTTTCCCACTTTCTCCCCCACCGGTTCCCACACCTCCACCAACGGACACCGGCTCCCCAAATGGGGAAACCAACCTGAGCACGACATATTGTGTTTGGATGGCAGTGGGCGCCCTACCGCTTGATGGACGAGCGACAACCCTAACCTTCAACCTCACCTTGAGGCGATTTTTCCGCACGATGGAGCGGGCGTGCGCAAGATATGGAGACCGCAGGTCGGCTGCAAAGCTTGCACTTCCGGCTCTTCTCGCACCGCCCGGGTGCCCCGCGCCACGAGACAGATTGACCCGGCACAACTGTCTCGTGAGACAGATTGACCCGGCACAACTGTCTCACTAGGCGCGGGGATGGGCGGCGAGGTAGACCTCTTGCAGCTGGCTCCGGTCCAGGTGCGTGTAAATCTGCGTGGTCGAGATATCGGCATGCCCCAAGATCTCTTGCAGCACGCGAAGGTCGGCGCCGCCGGCGAGCAGGTGCGTCGCGAATGAATGCCGAAGGGTGTGCGGATGCAGCCCCTCGATGCCAACGAGGCGCCCATAGCGCTCGCACGTAGCATGCACCGACTGCCGGGAAATGCGCCCGCCGTTCTTGTTGAGGAACACGGCAGCACTGCCGCGCCGCGCGCGGTCATGCGCTGCGAGCTCCGCCCGCGGGCCCGCGAGGTATGCCGCGAGCGCAGCACGCGCGCTCCCCACGATGGGCACGACCCGCTCTTTAGACCCCTTGCCGAACACGCGCATGAACTCATCGTCGAGATAGAGGTCGCGCAAATCGAGGCCGCAAAGCTCGCTCACCCTCAGCCCGCAGCCGTAGAGGACCTCGAGCTCAGCCCTATCGCGAGCACCCGCCGGAGTTGCGGGGAACGGCTGGTCGAGCAGGGCGCGGGCATCTTCAACGGAGATGAAGTCCGGCAAGCGCTCCTCTTTTTTGGGCAAACGCACCGACGCCGTGGGATGTGCGGTCGAGAACCCCTCGCGCGCCATGAAGGTATGGAGCCCCTTGACGGCGGATAGGGCGCGCACGATCGAGGCATCCGCGTAGCCAGCATCTCGCCGCGCCGCCACGAATGCATCGATATCGCGCTTGTTCACGGCGTCGGGCTCGTCTATGCCTCTCTCGCAAAGGAAGCCCAGATACGCCGTAAGGTCGCGCCGATAGGCAGAGAGCGTGTTTTTCGCCAGGTTCCGCTCGACCGCCAGCGAGGTGAGGTACTCCCCCGCCGCCTGTTCGAGCGCAGACGGCGCCCGGCCCGCCTCGCTGAAGGCGGAACCAGGCGCCGAACCGGCGTTTCGCTCGCTATGTCGAGGCGCGACCAACGCCCTACGCCACGGGGGCGTTCTTGGGCGTGACGTCCAAGCGGTCGATGCCCTCGTGATAGCCCACCGCGGCGCGCGTGAACTCGCGGAAGAGCGGCTGCGGGCGCGTTGGGCGGCTCTTAAACTCGGGGTGCGCCTGCGTGGCAACGAACCACGGGTGCACGTCGCGCGGCAGCTCAATCATCTCGACCAAGCGCTCATCGGGCGAGATGCCCGAGATAACGAGCCCAGCCCCCTCGAGCTCATCGCGGAAGGCGTTGTTGAACTCGTAGCGGTGGCGGTGGCGCTCATACACGAGCTCCTCGCCATAGGCCTCGCGCACCAGCGAACCCTCGGCAAGCTTTGCAGGATAGGCGCCCAGGCGCATAGTGCCGCCCTTCTCCGTGACGTCCTCCTGGGAGCTCATGAGGCCGATCACAGGGTGCGCGCACTCGGGCTCGAACTCGGTGGAATTGGCGTCGGCGAGACCGGCTACATCGCGCGCGAACTCGCACACCGCCACCTGCATGCCGAGGCAGAGGCCAAGGTAGGGGATCTTGTTCTCGCGCGCGAAGCGGGCCGCGCAGATCTTGCCCTCAAGACCGCGCACGCCGAAGCCGCCGGGCACCACGATGCCCGATGCATCGCCCAGCACCTCCTGGCACGAATCCCAGGTAAGCTCCTCGCCATCCACGAGCTCAACGTCCACATGGCGGTCGTAGAAGATCCCTGCGTGGCGGATGGCCTCGATCACCGAGAGATACGCATCGGGGAGCTGGGTGTACTTGCCCACCACGGCCACCTTTACGGCATCTTCATGATGGTTGGCGTGGTTCTTCTTCTCGAGAAAGGCATCCCATTCGCTCATGTCGCGCTCGCGCGGATCGAGTCCCAGGCGCTCGCAGACGCGCAGATCGAAGTCCTGCTCGGCAAACATGCGCGGCACATCGTAGATGGAGGCGCAGTCCTCGTTGGTGAACACGCAGTCTACATCCACATCGCAGAAGCTCGCGATCTTAGCGCGAATGGCATCGTCGATCTCGTGGTCGCTGCGCAGCACGATGATATCGGGCTGAATGCCAAAGCTGCGAAGCTCCTTCACGCTATGCTGTGTGGGCTTGGTCTTGACCTCGTGGGCGGCGGCGATGTAGGGCACGAGGCTCACATGGATGTAGCAGACGTTCTCCGCGCCGGCGTCTTTCTTATACTGGCGAATGGCCTCCACGAAGGGCTGGCTCTCGATATCGCCGATCGTGCCGCCGAGCTCGGTGATCACCACATCGGAGCCGGTCTGCTCCTCGATGCGGCGGAACTTGTCCTTGATGGCGTTCGTGACGTGCGGAATCACCTGCACGGTGCCGCCCAGGAAGTCGCCGCGGCGCTCGCGATGGATGAGCGAGCGGTAGATGGCACCTGTGGTGAAGTTGGAGTCGCGGGTAAGGTTCTCGTCGATGAAGCGCTCGTAGTGGCCAAGGTCGAGGTCGCTCTCATAGCCATCTTCGGTCACGAAGACCTCGCCGTGCTGGAACGGGCTCATGGTACCCGGGTCCACGTTGAGATACGGGTCAGCCTTCTGCATGGTGACCTTGTATCCCCGGCTCTTGAGCAAGCGGCCGAGTGCCGCGGCGGTGATGCCCTTTCCGAGCGACGAGACGACGCCACCGGTCACGAAGATGTGCTTAGTCATTATGTTGTACCTGCGCTTCCCGTAGTAGAATCTCGGCCGCGCACGCGGCGCTCTGTACGGGATTCCATAGTAGCACTAGCCTCTGCGCGGTGGCGCTCCGGGACGGAATTAAATCAGTCGAAACAACCGGGTGGCAACACGGTCAACGAGCGCAGGGCTATGGGAGACGAGCACGATCCCCATCGACCGCTCGCTCGCGATGGCGACCACCTCGCGCCAGAGCTCCGCCTGCGTCACCGCGTCGAGCATGGCGGTCATCTCGTCGCATACAAGGTAGCAGGGCTCGGCGATGAGCGCCCGCACGATGCAGAAGCGCATGAGCTCACCGCCCGAGAGCTCGTGCGGGAAGCGGTCGAGCCACGCCTCGCGAATCCCGAAGCGCTCGAGCAGGCCGGTGTCGCGCACGGCTTCGAGGCGCGCGACGGCAGAATGCGCGGCGGCGGAACGCGCGGCGCCAAGGCTCTCCGCCCCGCTGGAACCACTTGCACGGGCAGCTGCTCGCGGAGGCATCCCCTCGGTCAGGCTCCTGCCCAAACGCAAAAGCGGATCGAAGGCCTGTTCGGGATGCTGCCAGATAAGCTGGACAGGCCGGGGACCGCGCAGGCGGGAACCCCGCGGGCCGGGAGCTGCGGGCACACCATCGCAAGCGCCCTGGGCGCGCGCCGCAGGCACGCCATCGCGAGCAGCACGTGCGCCGCACGCGCGCACCACAGGCACGCCACTGCGGGCGGCGCGGGCGCACGACAGCTCAACGCCATCGACGAGGACGGCTCCGGCCTCTGGGCGCAGATAGCCGGAAAGCACCCGGCAGAGCGTCGTCTTGCCCCTGCCCGAGGGAGCCGTGAGCGCCACGCGCTCGCCCGGATCGACAACCAAGTTCACGTCATGAAGAATCGGCCGGCCCGGCACGTAGGAAAACGAGATATCGCGCGCCTCGAGACTCATCGCTCTCTCCCCTCTTCGACTAACGCAGAAAAGCCGTGCTCCGGCATGGCATGCCAAAGCGCGCGCGAGAACGGATGCGCGAGCAGCTCGGGGGCGGCAAAGCTCGAGCAGGCGGTCTCCTCGACTACCGTTCCGTCGCGAAAGACCGCCACGCGGTCGGCAACGCTGAGCGCAAGCTCCAGGTCGTGCGTGATGAGAAGCACGCCGCCTCCCCCGTCGGCAAAGGACCGAAGGTCGTCGAGAGCGTGGATGGCAAGATTCATGTCGAGGCCCGGTGTGGGCTCGTCCGCCACGATGAGCCGCGGATCGTCCACGATCGCGCAGATGAGCAGCACGCGGCGCGCCATGCCGCCGGAGAGCTCGTGCGGGTACATGCGCTCGACCTCCGCCGCCAACCCATAGGCGCGGAAGAGTTCGCGCATGCGCTCCTTGCGCTGCCTACGGCGCTCCCTGCCCGCTCGGCCCCGGCCGCAGGCCCCCACCACCTGCTCGCCCACGCGCATAAGCGGGTCGAGGTTGTTCACGCTTTGCGGCACAAGTGAAATGCCGTGCCCGCGCAGGCGCGCAAGGTCGGCGGCGTCGCAGCGCTGCCCCTCGAACCACATGGCTCCCGTCACGCGCGCATTGGGCTCGAACAAGCCCATGATGGCATCGGCCAAAAGCGTCTTCCCCGAACCGCTCGCCCCCACGAGCGCAAGCATCTCCCCCTCATGCACCGACAGGGTAAGGTCCTTGATGACGGGGGCGTCGACCTTCTGCGCCTGAAAATAGGGTGCGGCGGGATCGTACATCTTGAACCCGACCGAGAGATGCTCGACGGAGAGAAGGTGCCGGCCCTGCGGATGACGCGACCCCGAGGCATGACGATGGTGATGGTGGAACTCTGCATCGGCATGCATCAGCCCTGCACCCCCTCGGGCGACATCATGCGCCGAAGCAGCGCACCGGCGCGATCGAACATGAGCACCACGGCGAGGAGGGCCAGGCCCGGAAACACCGCGAGCCACCAGGCACCCGAGGTGAGATAACCCATCGCTTCGGACAAGATCACGCCGATGGCGGGCTGCTCGGGCGACAATCCGAATCCGAGGAACGTGATCGAGGCCTCGTGCAGCACGGCATGGGGAAAGAGCAGCACGAGCCCCACCAGGTACTGCGGAAGCACATGGGGTACGACGTGCGTGAAGACGATGCGCATAGGCGATACGCCGAGCGCGCGCGAACAGGAGATATAGGGCTGCTCGCGAAGCTGCAGGATCTCGGCGCGCAGCACGCGGGCAAGGCTCGGCCAATGCGTGACGGAGATGCCAACCATGACCCCGAGCGCCCCGCGGCCGAGCGCATAGCTGATGAGGATGAGAAGCACCATATGGGGGATGCCCATCGTAAGGTCGATGAGCCAGCTCACCACAGCGTCGACCCGGGACCCACCGAGCGCGGCGGCAGAAGCGAGCGCGAGCGCGATGACGGACGAGACCGTCGCGGCGACGAGCCCCACGACAACCGAGGTCGAAAGCCCCGCAAGCGTGCGCGCGAGCATGTCGCGGCCCATCCAATCGGTTCCGAAGGGGTGGCCAAGCGAGGGAGCAAGGTTGCGCGCATCGAAATTCGTCGTCGAGGCGGCGTCGGCAAGCATGATTCCCGCGATAACGACCGCGCAGAGCGCGATCGCAACCCCTGCCGCCATGACGAGCATGGCGCGCCTGCCGCTGAGCGCCCCCGTCGCCGCCGGCTCGTGGAAAACGGGGAGCGACGGGTGGTCGTGATCTTGAACGAGGCCGGGGGCATCCGCCTCAGCCTGCCGGCAAAGCTGTGCCTCGCCATCTTCTCGCACCGTCATCGCACCTCCTCCCGCACGCGCGAACCCAAACGCGGGTCCACCGCGCCATACAGCAGGTTTGCGATCGCGTTGCCGAGAAAGACAAGCGCGGCCGTGGCGAGCGCGATGCCTACGAGCAGCGGCGCGTCTCCGCCAAGGCCCGCCGTAACAGCCGCCTGCCCGAGCCCGGGATACGAAAAGACCTGCTCCACCAAGATGGAGCCTCCCACGATCTCGCTCACCTGGGAAAACTGCAGCGTAAGTGCTGGAAACACGAGGTTTCGCAGGCCGTGGCGAAAGACGATGGACCGAAGCCCCTCGCCGCGCGAACGCGCGAACCGCACATAATCGCTCCCCAGCACGTCGATGGTCTTCTCGCGCGTATGAAGCGCCACGTTGGCTATGCCCGTAAGCGAGAGCACCAGCGCGGGAAGCATCATATGGTAGAGACGCGTGGCGAGCGGCACCGCGCCCGTAGAGCCGATGGGAACCGAGAAGCCCAGGGGAAACCACCCAAGGTATACGGCGAACACCATGAGTGCGATGAGCGCGAGCCAGAACGTCGGCGTGGCCGAGAGCACATAGCAATACCCTCGCACGAGCCGGTCGAGCCAGCTGTCCCGAAGCGCGCCGGATGCGACCCCCAGCACAAGGCCCACGGCGCCCGCGATGATCCACGACGCCGCCAGAAGCAGCGCGGAGCTCGCGAACCGCTCGCCCACCACCTTGGCAACCGGCTCGTTGAAGCGAAGGCTCTCGCCAAGATCTCCCCGCACGGCATCGCCCAGCCACGAGAGATAGCGTTCAACGACGGGCATGTCGGCGTCCCACCGCTCTGCCAGCTGCTCCCTGCGTTCCGGGCTCATCGTTGCGTATGCCGCCTGTCCCACATTGGCCTGCACGGGATCGATGGGCGAACTTCCCACCAAGAGGAAGGTCAGAAAGCTCACCGCTAACATGAGCAGCGCGAAGCGCGCAACGCCGCGAGCGACCGAGCGCATCACGACCATTCCCAGCGGTCCACGTTGTTCACGAGCGACCATCCGTGCCCATGGGGATGCGGCTTCTGGTCTGCCACGACGAGCCCCTCGCGCTTGAAGTAGAGATGGTCGACGTTGGCAATCCACGCCCACGTTGCAGCGCCCTTGGGCGCGAAGCCGTTTTCGCCGTCCCAAGCCGCGAGCTGCCAGTACGCGTAGGAATCCTCGATGTTCTGCTGCGCCAGCGCCTCGTCGAGATGGGCATCGATTGCCGCGTTCTCATAGCACGCGTAGTTACCCCAGCCCGTAGAGTAGTTGAGCGCATACACCTCGATGGGTGAGTTGGAACCCCACCCCCAGAGGACCGGCTGCTCGTACTGGTGGCTGTAGATCTCGTCCCAGCTGCCACCGCGCGGGCTCGCCTCTATGCCAATCTGGGCAAACTGGTTGGAGAGTTCGTTGGCGATCGCCTGGCGCGCCGAATCGTCCGAGGAGTACCAGATGTCGAACGCGGCGCGCACGCCGCCCTTCGCGCGCACGCCATCGCTGGCTATAGCCCAGCCGGCATCGTCGAGCAGGCGCGCGGCCAGGTCGCGATCGAGCTCGACCTTCATGTCGTCGCTCGACCACGGCATATCGTCGCTTACGCTGTAGGCAGGCTTGCCATAGCCCGAAAGCACGTTCTCGATCACCGCATCGCGGTCGATAGCGTAGGTGAGCGCGCGGCGAACCGAGAGGTCCGAGGTCACGTCGTTGCCCATGGCGTAACTCGTCCCGCCCTCGGACTTCGTGCCGCCGGCAGGCTGCGTGGGCAGCGAGATGCCGCGCGAGTCGACCGTCGCATAGTTCACAAGCTCATAGCCGTCGAAGCTCTGCTGGGCGTGCGTCGCGTAGGTATACGCGATGTCGACCTCGCCCGCCTGCACCGCCGCAAGCGCTGCGTCCT
Source organism: Enorma sp. (assembly GCF_982429025.1). Classification (NCBI taxonomy): domain Bacteria; kingdom Bacillati; phylum Actinomycetota; class Coriobacteriia; order Coriobacteriales; family Coriobacteriaceae; genus Enorma; species Enorma sp. The sequence goes on along the minus strand of NZ_CEWCAA010000004.1, from coordinate 61,750 downwards.
CCTCCATGAACACGACGACCACGCGCTCCATGAGCGGCGGCTCGCCGTAGTAATCCGGGTTGGCGCTGAAGATCGCCTGCTGGCCGCGATCCCAGCGCTCAAGCATGTAGCGGCCCGACCCTATGGGAGCGGAACCGTATCCATCGCCGTAGGCGTGCTCCGGCACGATGCCCAGCACCGCGAGGGTGTACAGGAGCGCGTTGTAGGGCTTGTTGAGATGGAGCTCCACCACCGTATCGCTCACGGCAACCGCCTCGTCCACCATGGAGAGGTCGCCCTCGAAGGTGTCGCTTTGGATCGCGGAGTTCACCGTAAACGCCACGTCGAAGACGGTGAGCGGCTCCCCGTCGGTGAACGCGACATCGTCGCGAAGCTCGAAGGTCCAGGTCAACCCATCCGCAGAGCAGCTGTAGCTCGTCGCAAGGTCGTTAATGAACTCGAGGTTCTCATCCGTGGTGATGAGCGTCGACTGGATGAGCGGCTCGTGCACATGCTCGCCGCACCCCCATGCCACAAGCGGGTCAAACCCAGCCGCTGGCTCGCTTCCCGCGTTCATGGCGACGATCACCTGGCTAGAAGCGCTTTCGGAACCGGACCCGGAGGGTGCAGAGCCGCCTTCGCCCGCGCCCACCGTGCAGCCGCTCAGCAACGCCGCGGCACCCGCAGCACCTGCACCCGCTATAAATCCACGACGCGACAGCATGCCGCTGCCGCGCGCCACTTCGTTTATCATGAGCATGCTCCTCAGAACCTCTGGGTAGTTCGCATAGACCGAGTGTTACGAATTGCTCCATTCGTATTACTCTTGCTCCATCCTACCACATTCGCTGGAGGCATCCCAGCCGCCGGCATCACGCGCGCAGGCGGCAACGGAAGCGAAACGGGTTTGCAAGGCCCTATACATCGAGATAAGCAAGCAGGTCGTCGCGCTTATTGGGCACCAGGCCATCGACCGTTGCATCGAGCGCACGCCTAAGCAGGGCGCCGATACGGGGGCCGGGCGCCACGCCGGCGGCGATGAGGTCCGCCCCGCTGAGGGCCAAGGTTCCCACGCTGTACGCCTCGTTGTTTGCAAGCAGCACGCGCACCATCTCGCGCATGCGCTCGATATCCTTCACGTAGTAGAAGCACGACGGAGCCTTTCCGAGCGTATCGGCGCGCTTGATATCGAAAAGCTCGTTCATGAGGCGCAGCGTATCCAAACCCGAACCAGCGAAAAGCCCCATAACGCGCAAAAGGTCGCTGCGCTCGGCGCTCATGGGCCGGTCGTGATAACGAATGAGCAGGCATGCGTCGCGCATCACCTCGCTCGGACACGCAAGGCGGTGCATGATCTCTCGTGCCTGCTCCGCCCCGCGCTCGGGGTGTCCGTAGAAGTGGCCGCGCCCCCGGTCGTCGAGCGTGAAACAGGCCGGTTTGGCGATATCGTGCAGGAGCGCCGCCCACATGAGCGAAGGCGATGGGGCGGCCTCGGGGCCGGCACCATCCACGCTCGAGAGCGAGAGCTCGCCCGCCACGGTAAGCACGCGGGCGATATGGTCGTACACATCGAAGGCATGATAGCGGCTATGCTGGTCAAAGCCACGGCAAGGTGCCAGCTCGGGAATGGCTGCGCACATGGTGTCGGGATACCGGAGCAGGGCATCTCCCGCATGGCCGGTTGCAAGGATGCCATCGAGCTCCCAGCCCACTCGTTCGCGTGCCACCGCGTCGAGGAGGGGCGCGCACGAAGCGAGTGCGGACGCCGTCTGGGGCTCGACCACGAAATCGAGCCGGCAGGCAAACCGCACGGCGCGAAGCATGCGAAGCGCGTCCTCTTCGAAGCGCCGGCGCGGCTCCCCCACCGCCCGAATTATACGGCGGCGAAGGTCTCCCGCACCGTCGTATACATCGAGCAGACCGCGCGTTGGATGCCACGCCATCGCGTTGACCGTGAAATCGCGGCGGGCAAGATCGTCCTCCACGCGCTGCGCAAGGCGCACAGATTCGGGATGACGCCCATCGGTGTAAAAGCCGTCGAAACGATACGAGGTCACCTCGATACGCTCTTCACCCCGCACCGCCGTGATGCCGCCGAATTTGATGCCCGACCGAACAACCTTGAAGCCTTCCGCTTTGAGGGCGGCTTCGCTTTGCTGCCAGGTTCCCGAGCAGCAAATGTCCACGTCGTGGCACGGAGCGCCTCGCAGCGCGTCACGTACCCAGCCGCCCACGATCCACGCCTCGAGCCCCGCCCCCTCAAGAGCCCGAAGCACCTCGAGCGCCGTTGCGGGCGCAGGCGTTCCGTTCAGGGCAGGCTGCTCGACGGTAATGCTAGGCACCGCGCCGGTATCGATATGCAAGCACTCGTCCATTACACCCCATTCACGTTAACAGGTACAGTATACGGTGCCGTGGCGAATTAGGCGCTCATCGTTTTGCGCTTCAAGTGCCCCGCGCGCGGTCTCATGCGCCACGACCTGCACCTGTCCGTCCTGGACCAGTTTCCGAGCGTACCGACACGGACGCCAAAAGAAAGCCCCCATGCCGAAGCACGGGGGCATCGCACATCCTCAACGAGGCGTTAACGCGTGAAGACGCACCAGCAGGCGCTAGCGCGGGAGCTTGCGGACGGTCACGCGCTTGCTGTACTCGTCCACATGGCCGAAGTCGCCCAAACCGACGCTCTCGGCAACGTTCGCGCCCGTGGCCATAGCGAGCTTGAGCGCCTCCTCCACGTTGTCCCGATCCTTGTACCACTTGAGCAGGAAGGCAGCGAGGGTGCAGTCGCCGGCGCAGACGGAAGACACGAGCTTAATGTTGAACTCGCGCTTGGCGTACCAGATGTCCTCGCCATTCGAGAAGTAGGCGCTGCCGCGGCTGCCCATGGTGAGCAGGACGTTCTGCACGCCGGCCTCGTGGGCGAGAGCAAGGGCGCGACGGGCGTCGTCGTCGGTATCGATCTGGACGCCGAAGATCTCGCGCATCTCGTGATGGTTCGGCTTGATGAGCAGCGGGTGCGTGGAGCAGAGCGTCTTAAGCTTGTCGCTCGAAAGGTCGAGCACCACGTCGGCGCCGCGATCCTGAGCATGCGCCACGACCTTGTCCAGGAAGTCCTTGGAGGCCTTCGGGGGCAGCGAGCCGGAAACGATCAGGCAGTCGAGGTCGCCGGTAGAGTCGAGAATGCGGAAGAGCTCCTGCTCGTTCTGCGGGGTGATCGCGGGGCCCGGGTTCAGGATGCCATGCTCGGACTGACCGTCGTTGAAGTAGGAGTTGATGCGGGTCACGCCATCAATCCAGACGGGGCGGCAGAGGCAGCCCATGTTCATGGTCTCATCGACCACGTACTTGCCCGTGAAGCCAGCGAAGAAGCCGAGCGCCACGGAGTCGACGCCGAACTTCTTGAGCGCGAAGGACACGTCGAGGCCCTTGCCGTTGGCGGTATAGCTCGCCGAGAAGGAGCGGATGTTCTCGTTCGGAACAAGCGGCGGGCAGGAAACGGTCATGTCGACCGCGGGGTTAGCAGTCAGCGTATAAAACATAAGACAGCTACCATCCTTTCATACTAATGCTGCATGGCGCATAGCTTAGGCGCGCCATGCAGCAAAATCAAGCGTCGCGACCCGGATGCTTACCGAGACTTAACGCAGCCGTGCACGGTGGTAGGAGCGCGACCGGGTGCGGGCAGGCAACAAGCCTAGCGCGCGGCCTCGGTGAGCGCGGCCTTGACCTCTTCGGCGGTCTCGAGCTGCATGACCTTCGCCTCGAGGGCGTCGGCGTCGGCCTTCGTCCACTGGGAGATGACCTTGCGGGTGCGCAGGACGCTCGGCGCGGAAACCGAGAACTCCTCCATGCCCCACGAGATGAGGAGCGGCGTGAGCAGCGGATCGGCAGCAGCCTCGCCGCACATGCCCACCATGATGCCTTCCTTCACGCCAGCCTGGATGATGTTCTTGATGGCGCGCAGGACCGCCGGGTAGTACCAGCTGTAGAGGTAGGCGACCTTGTCGTTGCCACGGTCGGAGGCCATGGTGTAACCGGTGAGGTCGTTCGTGCCGATGGAGAAGAACGCGGACTCCTTGGCGAGCAGGTCGGGGATGTTGGCGGCGGCGGCCGTCTCCATCATGATGCCGACCTCGATGTTCTCGTTGAACTTGTAGCCCTCGGCGCGCAGCTCTTCCTTGCACTCCTCGACGAGCGCCTTGACCGAGCGAATCTCCTCGACGCAGGTGACGAGCGGCACCATGATCTTGATGTCGCCGAATGCGCTCGCGCGGAGAAGCGCGCGCAGCTGCACCTTGTACTCATCGGCGTTATCGAGGCAGTAGCGCACGGCGCGATAGCCCATGAACGGGTTGTCTTCCTTCTGGAGATTCATGTACGGAATCTCCTTGTCGCCACCCACATCGAGCGTGCGGATGATGACCGGAGCGCCCTTGAGCGTGACCGCGGCCTTGCGGTAGGCCTCGAACTGCTCCTCCTCGGTGGGAAGCGACGTGGCGTCCATGAAGAGGAACTCGGAGCGGAAGAGACCGATCGCCTCGGCGTCGTGGTCGACGGCGCCCTTGGCGTCCTCGGGGTTGCCGATGTTGCAGGCCAGGACCTTTTTCTCGCCGTCGGCCGTGACCGTGGGCTTGCCGCGGAAGGACTCGAGCGCCGCCTTCTCGGCCGCGAAGGCCTCGGCGCGCTGCTGGTAGTCGGCGAGCTGCTGCTCGTCGGGCTCGCTGATCACATGGCCGTTGATGCCGTCGACAATGGCGACCATGCCGCCGTGGAGGGCGCCGCAAGCATTGGAGACCGAGAGCACTGCCGGGATCTCGAGGGCACGGCAGATGATGGCGGAATGCGAGGTGCGGCCGCCGACCTCGGTGACGACGCCGACGACGTTCTCCTTGTCGATGGTGGCCGTCATGGACGGGGTGAGGTCGTGCACGACGACGATGCTGCCGGCGGGAAGGACGGAGAGGTCGACGACCTCGCGGCCGAGGAGCTCGGCCAGGATGCCGGTGCGGATGTCGGCGATGTCGGCGGCACGAAGGCGGAACATCTCGTCGTCCATGGAAAGGAACATGTTCTCGAACATCGTGCTCGTCTCGACGAGGGCCTGCTCAGCGCAGGTGCCGCCGTCGATGGCGGTGGTGATGCCGTCGGTCATGCCGGGATCCTGGGCGAGCATGATGTGGCCGCTCATGATCTCGGCCTCGTTCTCGCCCACGGTGATCTTCATGCGGTCGGCCTGGGCCTGGGTCTTGGCGCAGAAGGCATCGAGGGCGGCCTGGTAGCGAGCTTTCTCGGCGGCGGTGTCCTCAACCGCGTGCGGCTCGAAAGACAGGTCGGGCTCGGCGGCGACAACGACGGTACCGATACCGATGCCCTCGGATGCGTTAACTCCCTCGTACATTTTTATCCTCTCTCCATTGCCGCGGGCGTGGCCGCGCGGCATGCGGATATGTGAAAGCGCAGGCACCGACAGGGCACCTGCGCTCACCATATGAACTCAGTTGTTGTGAGATCCGTTCAACACGAGATGGACGGCAACTGGGCTACTCGCCAAGACCGCTCTTGATGAGCTCGATGGCGGTGGTGAGAGCATCGGCCTCATCGGCGCCGTCGCAGCGGATCTCAACCTCGGTGCCGCAGGGGATGCCAGCGGCCATGAGGGCCATCGGGGACTTGCCGTTGACCTCCTTCTCGGGGGTGACAACGGTCACGTCGCAGGCAAACTTGCCCATGGTAGAGGCGAAGAGGCCCGCGGGACGCATGTGAAGACCCTGGGGGTTGACGAGGGTGACCTTCTCAGAAACCATACTTGTCTCCTTTTTCTGGATGCCCACAACGGATGCGCCGTCGTGGGGTACATCAACGACTCTCCTAGTGTACCCCATACCGCGCCGGTTGGTATGGAAAAACGGATGAGTGGTTCGGGATGTTGCGGAGTAGGATGCGCACCGGAAACCGACGGCGGGACGGCAGGAAGTGTTTTCCCCTTTGCTGCGGTGCCGCGTCTGGCTTATTTCGGGCAAGATTTTGCCGAATTAACAATTTAATACACCCCTATTTCTGCCATTTCTTGCCCGAGTTTGATTTAGGGCGATGACAACGCCGCAAGCGCCTCGGTCGCTGGAGAGCCTCCAGAACAAAACTCCCGCCAAAGGATCGAATTTTGAAGGACCAGCCGAGTACTCCCAACCGAAGAGGTATAAAAGCCGCAGGTAGATACACCGGCTTAATAGCGGCTACTTCGACCCCACCCCAAAATTCGATCCTTTGGCGGGAGTTTTGCTCGGTGTCCCAAATTGGAGGCCCATTCAAGTCGCAGGAACGGTGACTTTGCAATCAGATGCTCGGGAGTGAGGCTGTCTTTTGGCCAAACGAGAGCGGCCGCACGGGATGTTATTTCCCGCGCGGCCGCGTTATTCATAGCTGGTGCGCCCAGGGGGATTCGAACCCTCGACCTTGAGATTAGAAGTCTCCCGCTCTATCCAGCTGAGCTATGGGCGCATGCGTGCTAGTGCATGGATGATTATAGCCTATGGACGAGGGCGCGGCGAAGTTGGGCGCGGATCCTATCAAACACCGTGGTGGCCTCGATGGCCTTGTCATCCAATACGTCCCCATATCCGCGCATCAAGCTTTCGCGTATCTTCATCTCTTGCGAACGCGCTTCCTCTTTATGTTACAACGCCTGGTAAGACGAATCGACATCCACCATCACGGTCTCGTTTTCCCTATCACGCGTCAAGTAAAGAGGCCCTTCAACGGTTGACCAACGCAACGCCAGCACGGGAAACGCTACAAACAACGGTATGGCCAGTACGAGCGCGTAGCAATAGCGTAAGCTGTAGGCAATCGGAGAAGCAATGATGAGCGTTCCCCAGAGCAGCAACATAGGAATAAGCGCGCAGGCCCACTGCCATTGACGGTTTACCGCCAGCACGGCGAGCGATGCCAACATGATGAGCGCAAACAACGCGCAAGAGAAATAACCATGCGGCTGAAGTAGAGAGCGGAGTGAAACGCCGGTCAGCGACTCGATGACGTCAACCTGTGAAACCGTCGACCCGCTCCACATATCAAGCTGCACGTAAGCAACGTTTTCGTTGGCGCCCATTAGCGGATCCCAAAAACCCGCGTTGCTCATGAGAAACCCCTCAAGATATAACTGCGGGTTACGCAGTCCCATATCGAGGTAGGCGCGCACAAATCCAAGTTTATCCTCAGAAAGCGCAGAAGCGTTGAACGATGGGTTCCACTTTACACTGTCCACCAGCAATGGGCGATATGCTGCCTTCCAGGTCTCACGCGGCATAATGGAATAGAACACGTCCTCAGCTTCAGGCGAAAGCTCTCCGTCGTAGGCAATCACGCGGGCAACCTGTTGAATCGGTACGCCCAGGCTCTCGACCGTAGAAGAGCTATCGACACCCAGGCGGGAATATACCGGCCCCTGCACCACGATAATGACGAGCAACGTGGCAAAAAGCGGGACAAACAGGCTCACCAGCGCCTCGCGAATCTCTCTCCGGCACACAACCAGCAGGAAGACAGCGGCAGCCAGCACGATGTACTTGCCGTTGTTGCGTGCAAAGGCTACAAGCAGCGCCGAAACGCAAAGCGAAGCAACCTGCGCACGAGAAATCCTCCCCCGTGTGAGCACAGCATCGGCAAAACACAAGCAGAACCACAGCACGAACGTGGAGAACGTCGTATCCTTCCACAGCGATACCACGTAATACGGAAATAATGGGAAGAGCGCAAAGAAGCAAGCGGAAAACGCACAACCGACTCTTCCCACCCCGTGACGATTCAGCCATAAGACCGTATATGAGCACACCGCCGCCATGACCACCGCTTGGAAGGCCATCATCAGCGCACAGCCAATAAAGAGGTTGTATCCGGCAAGCTTCAAGCACACCTTCCACTCAAAGGTGTAGAGCAAGGTATGCTGGTTGGACAGCGGGACCACGCCATATGCCTGGTCGATGACGTTGAGAGTGTCCGAGTATACGCCGCCCGGGAACCACGTCAACATATACGGCAACCAGCAAACGAGCATTATCACGGCAAACAACAAGGCCATACGCACGGTCACGCGAAATGAAGCTCCCTTGCCTCTGCCTGCAAAGATGAACGCCACTCTTGAAAGGACCACAATGGTCGCAGCGCTGATGACCGTAAATAGGAGGAACCACCATACATCGACCGCCGTAAACGGACTGAAGGTCACCTCTTCCATCGTCCCCAAAATGACTTCGCCCGCAGCGGCCTCTTGAGGGGAAACCGTGTGAATATGAAGGGAGAGCATTCCGATTAGACCGAAGAGCGCCGAGAAAAGAACGAGACTGCTTGCGGAATACCACCTGAAGTCAATCTGGCGCAGTTTCATCGAAGGCCCCCGTTCAATAGACATGCAATGCAAGCAAGATTCAGCACGTCAACAGACATGCTAGAGCATCCCATATTCTATAATCTAGTGCGCGCGCCAATAGCGCCTGCCCTATGATATCGATTCTGGATAGGACGCACATGCCTGGTCACTCCATCGCCGTACTCATTCCGTGCTATAACGAGGCACTCACCATTGCAAAAGTCGTTGACGATTTCCATGCGGCGCTTCCACAGGCGACCATCTACGTCTACGACAACAACTCAACCGATGACACCGCCACCATTGCAGCAACCCATGGCGCCGTGGTCCATTACGAGCCCCGCCAAGGCAAGGGCAATGTCGTCCGGCAGATGTTTCGCGACATCGAGGCCGATTGCTACCTCATGGTCGACGGCGACGACACCTACCCTGCAGAATCCGCCCCAGCGCTTTGCGCGCCCATCCTCAACGGCACGGCTGACATGACGGTAGGCGACCGCCTGTCCAACGGTACCTACGCACAGGAGAACAAGCGAGCAGGACACGGCTTTGGCAACAACCTGGTGCGCGCGATGATCAAGTGGATCTATGGATACGGCTTCGAAGACGTCATGACCGGGTATCGCGCATTCTCGCGCGTCTTCGTCAAGACCTGCCCGGTGCTTTCAGCAGGGTTCCAGATTGAAACCGAGCTTTCCATCCATGCGGTTGATCGTCGTTGGCGCATCGTGGATGTTCCCATCGTCTATCGCGACCGGCCTGAGGGGTCCGTGTCAAAGCTCAATACCGTATCCGACGGGGCGCGCGTGATCATGGCCATCGCATCGCTGTTCAAGAACTATCGACCGCTCAAGTTCTTCAGCCTCGTCGCACTCATCCTGCTTGCCGCAGGTCTTATCGCGGGCATTCCGGTTATTCTCGAATACTTCAACACCGGACTCGTCGAGCGCTTCCCCACCGCCATTCTTGCAGTCGGTTTCGTCTTTTTGGCGAGTCTCGCCTTCTGTGCTGGGCTCATCCTCGACACCGTTGCCAAAAGCGAGCGGCGCGAATGGGAGCTCGCCGTTTATCGAGAAATGAATCGAAAGACGAGCAGATAAGAAAGCCGAAGCGGTGATACCGCGACATGACTTTTGCACAACACCGCTGCAACGCTAATCGCCCTATCTCCTACCACAAAAATGAAAGCGCCTGCTTCACACCATAGTAGATTGAGGGGAAGGCCTCCTTCAGCGGGCCATAGCGCCCGTCGATGAAGATGCTCCACACATTAAGCCCCAAGCAGAGGAGCGCCGCCACGACGACCACCAGATGAAACGCCCATGCTGCAGAGCCCGTACCAACACGCCGCTCCAGCATAAAGAGCGCCAGCACGGCGGGCAGCAGCAGGAAGAACGAGAAATCAGCCATATACCGCGCGGTAATGCCGGACGCCTGGATATCGAACAACATGAGCACAAAGCCGATGCCCATGAGCACGAGGGCGAACCCGCGCACGGGTCCCAGCGTCTTAAAGCGCCGTGAGCAGAACGCAAACGCGGCGAGCGCGATGGTGCAAAACGCGTAGAATCCGCCGAACATGGGCTCGGAGCTCGTATACCCCTGGTAGCCGCTCACCACCGAAACGGTCGTCATAAAGGGGAATTTACCCGTGAGCGCCAGAGGCTGGAAGAGATACGAGAAGATGCCGAGCGGGAACCGAGCCAGCTCGATGCCGCGCTTGGTCATATCGTTGCTCGTCAGGTTATACGTCGCGCCGAAGTCGAACGGAGAACCGAAGCGCACAGCGTTGTACGCCATGACGGCAATGCCCACAAGAACAAACGGCACCATGACGCATGCGGTGTTACCGATGCCGCGTCGCGAGAAGAACGCACGATAGCGCGTAATCTCTTCCCAGAAGAGCGGAAACGCCAGCAGCGCGCAGAGCACGAACGACTGGCGGCAGCCCAGCGTTAGCGCAATGCACGCGGCTCCAAGCACCAGAAGCGGTGCAGAGACCTCGCCCTCGCCGCGCTTGGCTGACAGCCAGCACACCAGGCCCCAAGCAACAAACGCCAGCGATGAGATGATAGGGACCGAGTACACGACAGGCAGATAGCCGAGATAGACCAAGCCGGTTGCCCCGCACAGCAAGAAGTCGGCGAGCAGGAAAAGCCCCAAGCTCGGCCGGAGCTGAAGCAGTCGATTGCAGAGCAAAACCAGCAGGGCCTTAATCGCAACGATGAAGAGCGCCCCATAGAAGAAGACCGCCAGCCATGTTGGCATATCGTGACCCGTCAGTAGCTTAAACGGCACGAAGAGCATGAGCGCGGGAACCGGGCCAAAATACGAGTAGAACTGCCCGTCGTAATACGCGAAGTCGGTGATACGTCCCGAAAGTTCCGACTGTCCCGCCTCTTGCAGCGCGACGGCACGGGCACCCGGATCATACGGGTTTTCGAGCTCACGAATAGCCTCGGGTACCTCCTTATCAATCACCACGCTCCTCGACAAAAAGGCGTTTGCCAAGTCGTCGTATTGGTCGTGCGCCTCCCAGGTGTCATTGGTCGAAAAGCCCCGGTACGAAAAAGCGCCGAACGCACCAACCTCCACCACGGCGAGCACGACGATGAGTGCCTTCTGGGCCTTCGAACGCCACGAAAGCGACGTGCGAAACAGCGGAGAGGAGGGTCGGAATGCGAGCACGAAGCACGCCAGCACAAAGACGACGCACAAGCGGAGCGGCGAGAAATCAAACGGCGCCGTCGCATTAGCTACGAAGCCCTCGTCAACGGAAAACGTATAACCAGCGGCTTCGTTAATCCCGATGCGCAGGCTTTGTGACTCGCCCGCCGTATGTAATTCGAGATAGCGTGATGCGGGGACGACGAGCGTAAGCTCTTCCGAGGGCAAGGCCGTATAGGTCGAGTTCGCCTCATCGGTCATAAAGACCGTGATATCCAGCGCCATGTCATCGCATGCGCTCAATCCGATGAACAGCGTACTGACATGAGCGTTGATTCCGGTGAGCTCCAGATAGGCATTGTCTGGATCTGTAATCGTATAGGTGCTCCCCTGGACCGTAAGTCCCGCCGAGGGCTGTACATCCAGCGAAACCGGCGTGTTGCCCAGCGAAGTCCAATGCAAGAGGTTGAACAAGCCGAGCTCGCACACGAGCGCAACCACCGCCGAAAGAACAACGGTAATTGTCCAGAATCGTCGGCTGGTGCAATTTCGCCCCGGAGCGCCCTCCGACACCGCAGCCCGTCTCATATGCTTCGCGATCATCGTCATGCTACTCCCCTAGCCCGAAATACGTGCTCTCAGAATCAAAGGCGGGGTTGCCATAGGGGTCGCCCTCGGTGAAGATGCGTGGCCAGGCTTGGATGAACATGCCCTGCTCGCGCTTCCAACGCACAAGCTTCTCCTGGTCAGCCAATTCACGCCCCCGCGAAGTGAACTCATAGTGATAGAGCTCAGCATACGGCGTGCAAACAACGAGATATCCGGCCTCGCGCACGCGCAAGCAGAAGTCGACGTCGTTGAACCCCACTGCAAATGCCTCGTTATACCCGCCCACCTGCTCAAACACAGAACGGCGAACCATCTGGCAAGCCCCGGTCACGGCGCTGAAGTTACTGGGGCGAATCGCGCGTCCGCGATATCCCCCGCGCTTGGGCGGGAAATTCTGGTTTACATGCGCGCATGCCTGACCCGGCCCAATCAACATTCCGATATGTTGCGTCAACCCATCGCGGAAATATAGCTTGGCGCCAACAACGCCCACCTCGGGACGCTGGAGGTGGCCGAGCATTTCCTCAATGGCATCTGGGCTGATAAGCGCGGTATCATTGTTAAGCAGCAGTAAATATTCACCAGAGGACGCCGCAACGCCGAAGTTGATGAGAGACGAGTAGTTGAAACCCTCGCCCTTCCATGTCACGATGCGCACGCGACCAGCACCACGCTCGATCAGGCGATCGTAGCAGGCAAAGGTCTCGGGCTGCTCGCTGTTGTTCTCAACGATTACGAACTCAAGATTATCGTAGGTGGAATGCTCCAAGAACGACGCAACGCACTCCTCAAGCATATCCGCATGATCGCGCGAGGGGATCACGACACTCACCAACGGATGCGGCTGGGGGAGCTCGTAGCGAACGCGATACACGAAAGGCTCGCCCGCATCCTCAACGGTAGCTGCAATGCCACGCTGCACAAAGTGCCGCCCCAAAGCAAGGCGTCCGGCCGTATGCGCATACGGCTTGCTCTCTGCAGAATCCCCCGCCGTAGAACCGGCATGCATGCGCCAGTGGTAGAGAACACGTGGAATATGCTTGAACTTCGCACCGGCGGCAAGCGCGCGAAGCGTCAGGTCATAGTCCTGCGCACCTGCCACATCGACCGATGAAAGCCCGATCTGATCCAAGAGCTCGGCACGCACCGCCAAGAAGTGCGTCACGCAGTTGTGGCTATAGAGCAAGTCAACATCAAGCGCGCTCTTAAAGACCGGCTGACAAAGCAGGCCGTCCTCACCGATGTGGTCCTCGTCAGAATAGAGAACGGCAATTCCTGGATCAGCCTCCAGCGCAGCGACATAGCAATGAAGCGCATCGGGCTCAAGTAGGTCGTCATGATCCAAAAACGCAATGAGCTCACCGCGGGAGGCTTCGATGCCCACATTGGTATTGGAAACGATGTCGGTGTTCTCAGAGGGGGCAATAATCCGAATACGATTATCGGATGCCTTAGCAACCGCCTGGGCAACCACACCGTCCTCGGGAGACCCGTCCACCAAAAGGAGCTCCCACCGTGCATAGCTCTGAGCCAACACGGAATCGATCAACTCAACCAGGTAGCTTCCATTCGAACGGAAGCAGGGCACCACAATGCTAACCAGTGGGGACAGGCCACGCTCCGCCGCTCGCTGCGCAGCAAGCTGACCTGGTGTTGCCCGATGCCGCTCGAACCACCGGCGATATTCCTCGTCATCCGCGCAGGCATCGCTCATGTAGGCATCAGAGGCACCCCGAAGCGCATTGAAAAAGCGGCCGTCGAGCGAGCAAAAACCCGACGCAACGTGCCCAGATGAATCTTTGGCAACAATCACGAAGTCTCGCGGGGAGCCCTTTACAAGCACAGACAGGTACAGACGATGCAGTCTTACGCCATCCTGTGTCAGCAGCCCGGGTTGGTACTCAAATACATGCGAAGTGAACTCAAGCGGCTCGCCGTCAGCGCCATACACGGCAAGCCCAGGCTGGGCGTCTGCATCGCCCTGCCAATCAATCCGGATACGCCAGACATCGTCCTCAGCGCCCTGAAAACCGTGGTCAAATGCAAGGTAATACCCGCCAGCACAATAATCGCAATCGAAATCGCGTATAGCTGCACAGAGCGCTGGCTTGGTTCGATACGCAAGAATCGACGCCACCTTAAGCGCATCAAACCGCACGGGGAACGAATCGACGACAATGCCATGCCCTAGCATCTCAGCGCGGGCAACCCGGCTGTTGAGAAACGGCATAACGAGGACTTTATACGCGAACGAAGCGTCGAGACCAAGTTTGCGAACCTTCCGACGCTCCAAGGCAAACAGCGATGCCGGAAGCTCTCGCTCGCCCACCAGCAAGCGAGCGGAGCACGCGCCCTCCCCCTGCGACGCAGGAATACGCAGCAGCGAATACACCTTTCCTGCACTCCGGCAGGAAACCAGCCGCTTAATTCCCATTCGCTCCCCTTAGCAATCGCTTTGCCGCTCGTCCAGCGGCGCGCTTCCTTCCATACCGATAGCAATCAAACGCAAACATCAGGCGCTCACGGTGCACCGCGCCCTTCAGCTCGCCCACATCAAACGCAGCGTCGATCAATGCGGAAACCGCTTGTGGCAAATCGGCTCGCGCCGCGTCAAGCAGCTCTCGATACGGCGCGAGCATTTGACCCGTTAAAGCGAAGATCTCGTCAGCGGATGCAGGGGCAAGGTCGAGCGCATCGTACAAAACAAACGTGCAGAGCCAGAACGCCATATCCGCGGCATGCTCATGCAAGAATCCCGCCTGCTGCCAATCGGCGAAAATAGCACCGGCAATCGTCACATGTTCCATGAGGCGCTTCCCGGGCGTAGCGCGCAAACGGTCCATCAAGGAACCGGGACGGCTCACGCGATAGTCATACAGCTTGTCAGAGATAAGCGCCGTCTTGCTCGAGCGCGGATACACCGCAAACGCAAAGACCTGGTCCTCGCCAAAGCGAAGATCTTGCTCAAAGGCGATGCCAGATTCACGTAGGAAATCAGTCCGGCATGCCGTACGCCAAGAAAACGGCAGCGAGCTCTCCTTCAGGACTAGGTCCATGCTGAATGCATCGTACACCACGTCCCTTGGGCTCAGCACATGCTCGAGCCACGGGTAGCCGTCCTCGGCCGGATACGGATTGGCGCCAAACGTAAGCACGTCAGCACCCGTCTCATCCAAAGCAGCAACAATGCGCTCGCAAGCATTCGGCGTGTAGCGATCATCAGAATCCAAGAAGCTCACGTAGGGTGCCGAAGCGGCATCAATGCCAGCGTTGCGAGCCGATGATAGCCCGCCGTTCGGCTTATCGATAACACGGATACGTGCATCGCGATCGGCGTACGAAGCAAGCACGCTGCGCGACCCATCGGTCGAGCCATCGTTTACGCACAGAATCTCAATGTCGGAAAGCGTCTGCACCTCGAGCGAATCAAGGCACCATGGGAGGCAATCTTCCACGTTATATACGGGAACAACCACAGAAAGCCGCGCCATTATGCTCGCCCCTTGCTTTTCTCGGCAAGGACCTTCGCCACCAGGCGCATACCGCCTAGCCGGTAATAATGCTTAAACGTATTCAGCTTGCCCGGCTTCATGAGCTCATCATGCGCCGCACCAAAACCCTTGGGGTTGCGAATAAGGGCATGCAGGTCCGCCTCCGTCCAAGCCGGGAACAGCGAGAAATCAATGTTCCCCTGCTCAAGGTCGCATGCAAGCTCCTGCGAGGCGCGCTCCAAGAACTTCGCCCCCAGCTCCGGCGCTAGGCGCTCATAATTCCACATGTAGCTGTCGTACTTCATTCGGCTCTTGATGCCCTCAAGCCGCTCGCGCAGGTCAGGATGCTCACACAGGAACCGTTCAATCTCCGCATACTCATCGCAAACGCAGTACACCTTACCAGGCGAATTGACAGATGACGCCTCGTTATCCTGGCGATAGCTCAGCACCGGCTCATCAAGGAACACCGCACGCTTGGCAAGCGCCAAGGTTTTGAAGCTGAACGAGCAATCCTGATACGCAGCGCCCGGGGTCTCCAAGAACCTCACGCCATGCCGCAGCAAAAACTCGCGCTTATACACCGCAGACCAGATGGATGGCTTCTGATAGAAGATATCCGGTTTATCGAGCGGGCAATAAGCGCCAACAATATCTGCGCTTACGACCTGCCCACGCTCGCGACGCTCAGATGGCACAGACCAATAGAACCAGAAATCGGCCTTCGCCATATCCGCCGAGGCGTCCTCCGCGGCGCTCACCAGATGCTCGAGCGCATACGGCTCAAAGAAGTCATCTGACTCCAAGATACCAATGTAGGTTCCACGCGCCTCGTCCAATCCGCGATTCATCGAAGCGCCGTAGCCGGAATTCTCCTTATCGATGATGCGGATGCGCCCATCACGTGCGGCATATGCACGCAAAATCTCCGGCGAGGAATCCGTAGACCCATCGTTGACACAGATGACCTCGATATCCGACAGCGTCTGCGAAAGCGCCGAATCCAAGCATTGCTCAAGATAGCGCTCAACGTTATACACAGGTACGAGCAAGGAGACCTTAGGTGTCTGCATCGATGCCATGCGTTCCTCCGCCTCATTCACAGAAACGGGCCCGGATACCATCCGAGCCCGCATACGTCCATCAAACGATATGCTTACTTGCTTGAAATGAGGCTCATATACTCCTTGAGCTCCTCGTTCCAAGCGGGTGCAGCGTAACCCGTCGCTTCGATTTTAGCAAGGTCGAGCGCACTGTGGACGGGACGGGGCGCGATGGGGCCATCGGCGCTCGCGTAGTACTCCTCGGTGGAGACGGGCGCCACGGCGCCGCCGTTGCCGTTGCGCAGCTCGAACACCCGGCGGGCAACCTCCGCCCAGCTCGCGGGCTCGCCGGATCCGGTGCAGTTGTAGGTGCCATAGGGTGCAGCCGTGTCGAGAAGATGGAAGATCGCGCGCGCCATATCCGCCGTGAACGTGAGGCGGCCGACCTGGTCGTCCACCACCGTGACGCGCTCCAGCGCGTCCTCGGGGTCGGCAACGCGGTCGGAGAGCGCCGCCATGGTCTTCACGAAGTTCCTGCCGTCGCCGATCACCCAGCTCGAGCGAAGGATGTAGTGCGCGGGGCAGCCTGCCACGGCGATATCGCCCGCAGCCTTGGACTGGCCGTACACGCCCAGCGGGCTCATGGGCTCGTCCTCGGCGTGCATGTCGCTCGAACCGTCGAAGACGTAGTCCGAGCTCACGTGCACGAGCGTGATGCCGTGCTCGGAGCAGGTCCGCGCCAGGAGCGCCGGTCCCGTCGCGTTCGCCTTCCAGCAGGCCACGCGCCCCTCGTCGGTCTCGGCGCGATCGACGGCTGTATAAGCACCGCAGTTGATGACGGTGCCGTAGAGGCTCCAGTCGTACTGGCCGTAAGCTGCCGCGTCGGACATGTCGAAGGTGTCGATGTCGCAGTAGTCGAAGGTCTCCGCCAGGCCGCGCTCCTCGGCGAGCGCCCGGACGGCGCGGCCGAGCTGGCCGTTCGCGCCCGTCACGAGGGTGCGCTTCGGCTGCATGGGGACAACGTCGCGGAGGTACGGATGGTTCTTGTCCGCCTCGGAGATCTCGCACTCATCGAGCGGGATGGGCCACTCGATGGCGAGCTCCGGGTCGGCGAGGTTCACGAAGGTGTAGGTCTTCTTGAGCTCGGCGGACCAGTGCGCGTCCACCAGGTAGGTGTAGGCGGTGCCGTCCTCGAGCGCCTGGTAGGAGTTGCCCACGCCGCGCGGCACGAAGATCGCCTTGGAGGGGTCCAGGATACAGGTGTAGACGCGGCCGTATGTGGGGCTGCCCGCGCGCAGGTCAACCCACGCGCCGAAGACCGAGCCCGTCGCGACGGAGATGAACTTGTTCCACGGCTCGGCATGGATGCCGCGCGTGGCGCCGGCGCTCAGGTTGAAGCTGATGTTGTTCTGCACCCAGCGGAGGTCCGGGAGCCCCAGGCCCTTCGCCATCTTCTCGCGCTGCCAGTTCTCCTTGAACCAGCCGCGGCTGTCGCCGTGCACGGACAGGTCGAGCACCTTGAGGCCCTCGATGCCCGTCTCCTCTACCTTGAGCTGCTTCTCGTATTCGATCGCGGCCATGTCCGCGCACCTCCGCTTTCCGCTGTCCAATACTCAAGTCGAGCCCGCCGCAGGTGACCCGCCCACCTGCTCATCCCCATGACGCGGCGAGCGGGCCGCCTTAGGCGGGCTCGAGATTCCCCTACTGCCCCTGCGCGGCGTACCTCCGCTCGGTGGCCTCTTTGGCGGGGCGCCACCAGGCCTCGTTCTCGCGGTACCAAGCGATGGTCTCGGCGAGGCCCTCGGCGAAGTCGGTGTGGGCCGGCTCCCAGCCAAGCTCGCGGCGGAGCTTGGCGGAGTCGATCGCGTAGCGGCGGTCGTGGCCGGGGCGGTCGCGCACCCAGTCGAAGTCGTCCTCGTCACGGCCGAACGCCTTGAGGATCTCGCGAAGGACGGTGATGTTGTTCTTCTCGCCGTCGGCGCCGATCAGGTAGGTCTCGCCGATGCGGCCGCGGGTCAGGATGGTCCAGACGGCCGAGCTGTGGTCCTCGGTGTGGATCCAGTCACGGACGTTCAGGCCGTCGCCATAGAGCTTCGGGCGCACCCCGTCAATCAGATTCGTGATCTGGCGCGGGATGAACTTCTCCACGTGCTGATACGGGCCGTAGTTGTTCGAGCAGTTGGAGATCGTCGCCCTCACGCCGAAGGTGCGGTGCCACGCGCGGACCAGGAGGTCGGAGCTCGCCTTCGTGGAGCTGTAGGGGCTGCTCGGGCGGTACGGGGTCTCCTCGGTGAAGCGCGCCGGGTCGTCAAGGGCGAGGTCGCCGTAGACCTCGTCGGTCGAGACGTGGTGGTAGCGGACGCCGTATTTTCGCGCCGCCTCGAGGAGCGCGTAGGTGCCCTCGACGTTGGTGCGCAGGAACGGCTCGGGGTCGGCGATGGAGTTGTCGTTGTGGCTCTCCGCCGCGTAGTGCACGATGGCGTCGTGCCCGGGGACGAGCTCCTCGAGCAGTGCGCGATCGCAGATGTCGCCGACGACCAGCTCGACACGGTCCTCCGGCAGGCCCGCGATGTTCTCCGGGTTGCCGGCGTAGGTGAGCTTGTCGAGCACGGTCACGTGCACGCCGGGGCAGTTATTGACGACGTAGTGCACGAAGTTGCTGCCGATGAAGCCGCAGCCGCCGGTGACGATGATGTTCTTGGGCTCGAAGGTATCCTCAGACATGATTCTCCCCTGTTAGTTACTTTCATCTACATAAACGTAGCCAGCATAATCCTGACGCTGATGGAATATGCGTGCGATGTACACCGTATCTTCCTTCACCAGATATAGAACCACATAGCTCATGATGGCAAAAGACCTATAGCCCGCCTCAGCCAAACTGGTATCGGGACAGAGTAGCCGTGAGAATGGAAACAGCTGGATGCTATGTGCCCGCGCGTCAAGTTCGTCCATGAACTTCAAAGCAGCTGCCGTCGAGCCCGTGTCACGAGCAAGATAGCGGACGATGTCTTCTTCATCGCGTCGAGCAGATTCCAATATCTCGAGCTTATAGGCCATACTTCTCCCTGAGTTCACAGGAGAACGTATCGTAATCGCTATACTTACCCTCAGCCAGTTCTCGCTCTGCCTGGAAAACAATATCGTATAACTTCATACGGGCCAGCTCCTGCTTGATGCCCTCGTAGGCATCACTCGTCATGACCACGAACTCGTCTCGGCCGTTCTTCGTAACGGTTACGGGACCGTCCGCGTTGCGGACGGTCTCGCTGAACTTTGCCGTATCCTTCATGTCGCGCACGGGAACGCAGGTAGCCATAGGAACCTCCTCGTCATTGTGGCCTTATTGTACCACGCCCGACGAAAAGCTATTCGAGTGACTGCTTCACGTACGCCCCGTCGGCCACCTTGCGCAGGTGCGCGCCGTAGACGCTCTTCCCGTAGCGCTCCGCGCAGGCCACGAGCGTGTCGCGGTCGATCCAGCCGTTCTCGTAGGCGATCTCCTCGAGGATGGAGACGGGCGTGTCCTGGGCGCGCTCGACGGCGCGCACGAACTCGCCGGCCTCGTAGAGCGACTCCATGGTGCCGGTATCGAGCCAGGCGTAGCCTCGCCCGAGGGTCACGACGCTGAGCGAGCCGTCCTCGAGGTACATCCGGTTGAGGTCAGTGATCTCGAGCTCGCCGCGCGCAGAGGGGCGCACGAGCTTAGCGCGCTCCGCCACGTCGCCCGGGTAGAAGTAGAGGCCGGTGACGGCGTAGCTCGACTTGGGGTGCTCCGGCTTCTCCTCGATGGAGACCGCGCGGCCGCCCTCGTCGAACTCCACCACGCCGAAGCGCTCGGGGTCGTCCACATGGTAGCCGAAGACGGTGGCGAGCCCCTCCCCCGCGTTCGCGACGGCGCGGCGGAGGTGCCGGCTGAGGCCGTTCCCGAAGAAGATGTTGTCGCCGAGCACGAGGGCGCAGGGCTCACCGGCGATGAACTCCTCGCCGATGATGAAGGCCTGGGCGAGGCCGTCCGGCGAGGGCTGCTCGGCGTAGGAGAGCGAGATGCCGAAGTCGGAGCCGTCGCGCAGCAGGCGTTGGAAGTTGGGGAGGTCCGTCGGCGTCGAGATGATGAGGATGTCGCGGATGCCCGCCATCATGAGGACGGAAAGCGGGTAGTAGATCATGGGCTTGTCGTAGACCGGCAGCAGCTGCTTGCTGGTCACGAGCGTGAGCGGGTACAGGCGCGTGCCCGATCCGCCTGCAAGGATGATGCCTTTCATGCGAAGCCTTTCAATCGAGAAGCCACGAAAACTGCTCTAATCATAGCCGCATCACGCCCGCCCGTTCACCCCGTATGCAATAAATCAGGCTTCCTCGATAATCCAGCCATCAGCGTAGACTCTCGGACAACCTATGGCTCACCTCACGATTCGATATGCCGAGCGTACCGAGCATGCGACTTCCTCTATGCTCTCGTTACGGGCCTTGCCCTTCAATTCGTCATATAATGCCTGTTGTAATGATAACGACTTGATCGGGGCGGGATGAAAGTATATATAGCGGCACACGCCTACTGTGATGTGCCTCACCCATATCCCTATCAACCACTTTTTGTTGGGGCATATAAGCTCCCCAAAGAGGAAAGAAAACCTAGCTGGGAATATGACGACGGCTTTCCCGGCAACATCTCGAAGGATAATTCAACATATTGCGAGCTCACCGGTCTTAAATGGATTTGGAAAAAATCACAAGAAGACGCTGTGGGGCTGGTCCACTATAGAAGATTTCTTGCAAGCCCCCTATCTCCACCCAACCAACCACATCCACTATCAGAACAGGAAATACGAAATCTTCTGGAAGACTACGACTGCATCGTGGCGCAAAAGGCATTTCTCCACGATGGCTCGAAAAACATCTCGGTCGCCAAACATTACCGCATCTGCCATTGTTCAACCGACCTCATTAAAACAAAGCTGATCATTGACCGTCACTACCCCGAATACAGCGATGCGTTCGACAAGGTGATGCATAACGAATGCTTGTCCCCCTTTAACATCATTATTTGTAAAAAGCAACTATTCAACGCTTACGCACGCTGGCTTTTTGGTATTGAGCGTAAATTGGCTCGAGCGATTGACCCCCTGACTGATCGGCCACCCTATCAACAACGGGTATTCGGATTTCTCGCAGAAAGACTCATGAACGTTTATATCGTGAAGCACAATCTGTCTGCATTTGCGTGCAAGGTCTTTAATCCCATGGATCTAACTAGATGCACCCCAGGGATGTCAGAACCTCTCCAATATGAGACAATCACCAACCCCATCGGTTTAGAGCATCTTTCCAAAGTGCGCGACGGCATTGACTATTCGCCTGTTTTCGATTTTTCGTTCTACTTCAACAATTATCGCGACATTGCCGCCGCGTTTAACGAGAACCCCTCGCTCGCTCTCGATCATTTCCTGCTTAATGGAGCACGAGAGGGTCGGACGGCCCACCCCAATTTCTCGATAACTTCGTATGCTAATGGAAACCCACACCTTTGGCTTAAATACGACAACCCAATTGCAATCGTTCGTCACTATCTTGATGACGAGGGTGACCGTCGTCATGCCATAGGTTACGAAAATTTGCTACGTTCCCCTAGCACAACAATTGAGAGGGGCGCTTCGCTTGCAACAAGAATAAAAAGACTCCGCTTCGAGCGCTGGACAAACGAAGCGGAGTCTAAACCGGTCTTGGATGGAGGCCTGTAATCGTCGACCTCTCAGCCTGACGATAAGGCAGGGGGGGGTAGATTCAGATTCAGACCGCCTTTGCGGAAGTTGACAAACAAGCAGGTGACAGGCCGCAGTCGCAGATTGCCATGCTGCCCGGGTTGACGAGCTGCTCAGGTGGCGTAACTTAGTTTTGTCAGAGATTATGGGCGGAATCCCATACACCACGATTCACGACGCCACCGCAAGGAGCAGCTCTCGACCTCTAGGCGGCAACAGTCGAGAGCCCATAATGAAGTTCGGTTCAACAGATGTTCAGGCGCAAGGCCTCATAACGTCGAAGAAGAGATAGACACACCGGAGCTATGTCTAAGCATCATTAGAGAGCGTACTTACTATAAAAAGGGTCCCCCTCAGAGTAGTACCTCGGCCATTTTGCCCTGAGCTTACCCTGCTCAGAAACAAACCGATTGACCTTGTCCGGAGCAAAATCACTACCACGACTCAGAGATTCGTAGTGATAGAGAACTGCCTCGGCATCATACACCACCCTGAACCCATTCTCAGCAACCTTAAGACAGTAATCGATATCGTTATACGCAACGGCAAAATCCTCCGTCAGCCCACCAACCTGTCTGAAAACCGATGCCTTGGTTAAGAGACACGCTCCGGTAACTGCCGACACGTCCTGCGTTAACTGCGCCCGCCACATATAACCCTGATCATCTTTATCAAAATGATTGAAAATGTGAACAGGGCCGCCCATTTCAACCAAATGAGGACAATGCACCATCGTAACGCCAGCATGCTGAATGGTATTGTCGGGGTACAGGAGTTTTGCCCCGACCACTCCTACGTCTTTGCGCTGGCATATGCCCAACATAGACTGAAGCCATGTCGGAGACTGTATCTCAATGTCGTTGTTCAGAAGCAGAAAAAAGTCTCCCGAAGCATACTGGGAACCGAAGTTGTTGATCGCGGAGTAGTTGAACGGTCCCTCCCAAGTAAGCACCCGGACAAATGGATAGCGTTTCTCCGCCTCGCGGTAAAATGCAAAGGTCTCAGCCTCGGTACTATTATTTTCCACCACAATCACTTCAAAATTGTGATAATCAGTAATGCGAGTAAGAGAAGAAAGACAACGTGCCAAAACAGCAGCGTTATCCTTGTTTGGAATGATAACGCTCACCAGCGGGCTATCGACTACCTCATAGCGAGTTCGATAAATGAAAGGCGTGACCGTCTCTTCGACGACGGCAGATAAACCACAGCGCTCCAAATGAGCGCGCAACGCAGCAATGCCAGCGTCTTGCGCGTAGGACTTATTTCCTGCGTTTTTCGCGGTGGATCTGTCACTCATACGCCAGTGATAAAGCACTTCGGGAACATGGACTATTTTGTCAGTAAGCTCGGACAGCCTCAGCAGAAAATCGTAATCCTGCGCGCCGTCATATTCGGAACGCAGCGGAAGCTGCCTTACGAGAGAAGATCGCACTGCGACCAGATGCGTAATAAAGTTATGGCATCGCAACAGATCGATATTAAACACCGACTTGAAATGTGGATTGCAAAAGGCACCATCTTCCGACAGATTATCCTCATCGCAGTACAACGCGTCAATCTCAGGATTTGCAGTTATCTCCTTTGCATACCTGAACAGCGCAATTGGGCTCAGAAGATCATCGTGGTCAAAAAAGACAACATAATCGCCCTGCGCCGCCTCAGTCCCTTTGTTGGTATTAAATGAAATACCACCATTGGTTTCAAGCTTGATAACGCGAATACGATTATCGTCAAGACGAGCAATTGCCGCAGCAAGCTCTGCATCTCCAGGAGTTGAGTTGACGAGAATCAGCTCCCAGTTTTGGTAAAGCTGGGATAAAACGGAATCGACCATCTCATTGAACAAATTAACCGGAGTGTGATACAGCGGAACTACGATGCTGAACAGCGGGCCGCCTTCAACCTTATAGTCGTCAGGAGATTCGTGCTCGAACTTCTGCATCTTGTTGCGGAAAACTGCATCCCATCCATTGGGATCGGCAAGAGGATAATATCTTGGCTCAAGAGTAGACCGGTAATAATTACGGGAGGGCTCGTCAAAGCAGGTGAACGCAGTGCGAGTCCCCTCTTCGCCACGCGCAACAAGACAAACGGTTTCATCACGCGGAATGCGTGCAGTGAATGAAACCTCTTTGCGAACAACACCATCACTGTTCGTCATTACCGTTGACCCACGGTAAAGTTTAATATCCTTTACCTCAGTACCCCGTGCGTTCAAGACCCGCAAATCAACGTTTCGGTCCGCAATGGGTGTGCAGACAACGCCTTTTACGATAATCTCGTTGCCGTGGTCCGGCCAATGGCATACAAGGAGATTGATATGAATCTGGTTCGAGTAAACGGACTTCTCGATATCCCTCATTGATAAAGAGTCCACGCGAAAGAACCGATAATTGAACCGGGAAGCCCATTTGATGAAAAAGCGACTAAACCGACGCTCAGCCGAACTTACCACACGACGTGCTTTGTCAATCTCCTCCACGTTAACATCAACGCGCCTTGTCTCAAGAAGAGGTGTTGCCAAGACATAGGTGCTGACGTCCTTATTTAATTTATAAACAGCAACCGGAAGTTCGACTGCAGCCTCAGATTTTGCGGAAAAGCGAATGATATTGCCCTTCGCAACATTTAGTACGCGGCATTCAATATATGCAATTCCCGTTCCACGGCATATCTTTCCGATCTGCAGCTTCATGAGCACTCAAACATCCTTATCTCAAAACACAATGGGCCATTATTTAACACACTGTCAATCCAGCTAAGTGCCTCCGTCATTTTACCTGCAATTCATTTAAATCAATCGAAACAGAGCAAACATGCATAAACGCAGTGTCATTCTTAGACAGCTGTGGGAGACTCAATCAGACGAGGCGCATACGCCCATACAGGCGAAACAGCTCAGCATGTACTATCATTTGCTTGCATAGTCGCTTATGAGAAATGAGCTAGCGGAACATGAAAGGGACGTTTATGAAAATCGCTGTTGCGGGCACCGGTTACGTAGGCTTGTCGGTCGCCCTTTTGCTCTCCCAGCATAACGATGTTTACGCCTATGACATCGTCCCCGAGAAGGTCGAAATGCTCAACGCGGGTGAAAGCCCCATCGTCGACCGCGAGATTGAGCAGTTCCTTGCAGACAACGCATCTGGCGAGCGTCCACTTCACTTCCATGCATCGTCTGACCCTGTCGAGGCGTATGTTGATGCGCAGTACATCGTTGTCGCCACGCCGACAAACTACGATTCTAAGCAGAACTACTTCGATACCTCGAGCGTCGAAGCAGCAATCAACGCAGTACGCGCCGTGAACACCACGGGATGGATCGTCATCAAGTCGACGATTCCCGTAGGTTATACCCTGCAGATCCGCCAATCGCTGAACGACCAGCGCATAATCTTCTCGCCCGAATTCCTGCGCGAAGGGCATGCCCTGTACGATAACCTCCACCCCTCCCGAATCGTCGCTGGCGCGCCACACGACGACGAAGAGGCCGTCGCCGCTGCACACATGTTTACCGACCTGCTCTTGCAGGGAGCTGCGCCCGATGAGATGCAGCGCGTTAACGCAAACGGCACCACCGGGGTCCCAAAGCTCATCGTGGGACCGACCGAAGCTGAGGCGATCAAACTGTTCGCAAACACCTACCTCGCTCTCCGCGTTGCCTACTTCAACGAGCTCGACACCTACGCCGAAGTTCGCGGCCTCAATGCAACGCAGATCATCGAGGGTGTTTGCCTGGACCCACGCATCGGTTCCCACTATAACAACCCGAGCTTCGGGTACGGTGGATACTGCCTGCCCAAAGACACCAAGCAGCTTCTCGCCAATTACAAAGACGTACCGCAGAACCTCATCGAAGCCATTGTTAAGGCCAACCATACGCGCAAGGATTTTATTGCTGATGAAGTCATGGAGAGTCTTAACAGGATCGAGAACCCCTTGGTTGGCGTGTACCGTCTTACTATGAAGTCTGGCTCAGACAACTTCCGTCAGTCCGCCATTCAGGGCGTGATGAAGCGCATTAAGGCCAAGGGCATACCTGTTCTTGTCTACGAGCCCACGCTCGATGACTCGACGTTCTACGGAAGCGAAGTTACCCACGACCTCGACACCTTTAAGAACCGGTGCCAAGTGATTTTGGCAAACCGTTGGAACGACGAGCTGGCCGACGTAAAAGATCGCGTGTACACACGGGACCTCTTCGATCGGGATTAATTGCCAGCAGCCATCTTTTTCAACGTCAGTATTCACAAAAATGGCCACCCTCCAAGGTGGCCATTTTCATTTTGATCAACCGGTCATCCGCAAGCTCTAATGTTTCCGAAGATGTTTGTACTGTGCCTCGGGAAGCCCGGCATCCGTATCATCGGTATGACCTGTACCGCCAGCAAGCAAACGATTAATCGGACGATGCGCAATGGCGATAACCACTAACGAGACTGAAGCCGCTCCAGCAATGATGAAAAACACGTACAAAGCAGTAGGTTCATACTTTAACTCTACCGTATGTGTACCAGCAGGAACTTCTATTGCTCGAAAGAGATAATTACCCTTCAGAACAGGACTTTCTTCCCCATCAATGTACGCCTTCCAATTTCCATCATTATACTCATTTACCAAAACATACCGGTCTTCGTTTGTAGTCACAGAGAAAGTTATCGACCCGTTAGCGCCGGTAGAAATGTTGGAAATCGTCTCATCGTCCGAAAGCTTCTTGGTTGATGCCGTGGAAGCAATCTCTCGAGCATTCTGGGTTGTTTCCTCGCTTAAATAGAGGGTATTGGGGTCAAATTCCTCCTCCATCATCATAGTGAGCACGCCCGCATCGTCGCGAGATATCGCAATTTCATCAACAAGCTCAATCTGAGATGCATGGCTCAGCTCGCAGATAACAAGCCCATCATCTTGAACGTCATATCCAACGATTTCGTTTTGAAGACCGTCGCTGCATTCCGAAAATTCAGCCTCAGTCATCACAAGATACTTCACACCAAGGTATCGAAGCAAGTTGTAATTATCAATACTCTCCCACACAGGCCTAGTTGGACTACCAGTGGAACCATCGCCGCCAACTGCGGTGTAATAGCTTGTTAAGTCTGGACTTGAGAAAGACAACCCATGCCCCCTAACATCCCGTATTCCGTAATACATATTGACTGAGGGCATCACAGTCCAGGATCCAAGACTCGCAAATTTAGCGTCATCAAGATTGTCTTGAAGATACGAAATAGAACTTGTCGCTGGAGGGATAGACGTTGCTTCCGATTCAATTAAGGGCAGATACTTTGAGGCAAAATAGCCGCTATCAACTGCCGATCCGGCAACAAGAACTACTGAACAGAGCATTGCAACGATCGGTGCCTTAGGAACTAATGCGCGGATCAAAGATACTAGAAACAAGGCTATGCCTAGCGCGAGGCCAACAAACGCTTCAAGCATCATATAGCGCTCGCCCGCCTGGACAATAACAGGATATACGCGAACAATTAATGCGATAAAAGCGACAAGAGGAATAACGCTGAGTACCGGGGTCACAATTCGCTCGAATCGACTTTCGAGCGTTCGTGTCAGCAGGTCATCCAAATTGATTCCCGCCAATACGCTCAATGAAAAATTCAGCAGGATAATCACGCGGAACTTCAGGGAAGTATTAATTAGTGGCAAATGCGTGAATATAGGGGACAGTACATTCGTAAAGATAAGAAGCGCGAGCACGCATGAAGCGGTAAAAAAGAAACCCACGCGGCGCTTTTTCTTGAAATGGACTATGGTAAGGCAAATAGAAAGTATGGCAAGCACACCAGTAAACAATACGCACTCATTTAGATGTATTCCCGCGCTAGTTGGAACGTAAGGAAGCAGTAGAGTTTTTATCTGGCTAACCGGAAGCGTTGCCAACGCTTGCCCAGCACGAGATTCAGAATAGCCGTTACTACCTACGGACAGTAGGAGCTGACCAGAATATGGCAACGACATAAGAACGCCGATAACGGCAGAGATGCCACAAGCGGCCAAGTAAGATATTACGTACCGTACTTCCCCCCAATGAGTTCTCAACACGTAAAACAGACCGTAAGCAAATCCCAAATAAAAGAAGTAAGCTGCATAAGTCGGCATGCCTGGCACCATCATAAGGTAAACCACCAAAGCCACTCCCACGCAATACCGCACGCGAATACGAGTGAGCATCAGGTCGATCAGCCAGAATAGGTACGGCGCATACATTGCTACCTCGGAATGCGGCCACCCATGCCACATAACCATTGCAGATGAAAACGCGAAGCTAACACCCGCGATGAAAGCACCACGCCAGCTGCATGCGAGCCGACGCAGAAATAAAAACATGCCGATGAATGGCACGGTGAACTTAAGAACCGAAATGGCCTGCTGGGCGACATCGAAATCGAGCACATAAACCCAATTAAGCGGAGAGAGATATAGCGACATGGTTTGTGCGGTTCCGAGAGCAAAATCTGTAAGCCATGTTGTAAAGCCGGAAATATGATACGTCATCCAAGCTATAGGGAGAACGTTGTCCGCTGGGTCACTCAACAGAGGCCCAGCAATATCAACCCCAAGAGAAGAAAATGGAGGAAATGAGTAAGTCACACTGGTAAAAGACAGCTTCATGCCTCGAAAGATAACTTCGCGAAATACGAACAAAAGAATTGCAGCAAAACTCGCTATTATCAGAACAATTTGCAGCACCCGTAGGGCGGTTTGTCGTGAATGGCTCGTTTGAGAAACAGTATTATCCACCGAGTTCTCCTGTTGTCTGGCTAGCCCAAACCGCGACATATCCAACACTCCTCAGACGTTTATGCTAGTTGTTGACAGCATTGCCCAGCATTATTAAATCGAATCTATAATAGACAAAGCTAGGCAACCTGAAAACTTGATAGATAATCTTGGCGACATGATTATGCTACATTGTGGAACATTACAAATACAAAGGCACTTTGATCCACATCAAGCGGGCAATATCCTATTGCAAATGCCAAGCCTTGCTGTAAAAACGGCCTTATCTCGACATTTAATTCAGAAGGGCGAGGAGCTCGCTCGGTTTAAGAACCTGGGCGGCAACGAGCGCGCCTAGGAAGGCGAAGTAGCAGACAGCATATGCCACCACAATAGACAGCAGCCCGGTAATGTCCAGCGCCGCGAAGATGCCATGGACCAGCAGCCACAGCACTACACAAGTGCAAATGATGACCCAGGCGGTTCTTGTCATAACCTTGCCCACAACCTGACGGATGCGCGCGAACGACGCAAGCATCATGAGCGCCGTACACGAGGCGCTGGCGACCGCAATAGCCGTGATGCCGCCGTTGCTGGCGCTCACGATGAAGATGGGAATGACCAGCACCAACGATATAACCGACAACGCATCCGAGAATCGACTCGGCTGCGTCGCGTTCAGCACCATGTTGAGAATCACCGTCATACCCATAAAGAAGTTGGAAAAAGAGAGGCATGAGAGCGCCGTCGCGGCCACGGCGTAATCCTCGCTGTAAAACGAAGCCAGCAGACTTGCGCTGCTTGCTGAAATGATAACCGATATAGGCAGAATGAACGCAAACGCAAGAATCAACAGACCGCGTATGCGTTGAAGCGCCTCGACAGACTTACCCTTGCTCATAAGGCCCGCAACCACCGGAAGAATAACGGTGGAGAACGCTTGAAGCAAATAGTACGTAATCTTGCCGAAATTCATAGCTCCTGTGTAATACCCCGCCATGGAAGAGGGCTCCACCACTGCTTTGACAATCAGCGTGTCGAAGCTGAGAACCAGCGAAACAACAATGAAGAACACGGAGAAGCTCAGCGTGTGATGCGCGATCTGGCCAAAGCGAATGCGCTCGGGCTTGCGCACCGTAAACGGTGCATGATTCGCGACGAGCAAAACGCATCCGATCGCTATGGTGACAAGCACGGCAAGCGTAAAGCCAGCCTCAACACCCAGAACCGGGTCGGACTGAAACACAAACAGGATAAGTGGAATGGTTCCCAACTTTGCCACCGGGTAGAACGTACCGAGAAGAGCGCTGGTTCCAAATCGCTGTAAACCGTCATTTATGCCGAGCAAGATTACCTGAAGACCGTTTACAATTACCAGCAAGCCGGCAACCCTGAAGTAGAAATCGAGCGAAGCATCGTTGAAAACAACCCCGAACACCGGAGCCCCAAAGAAGTTGATGCAGAAAAACACCGCAATGACAATGAACTGGAAGGCAATGGTTTTAACGACGGTGTCGACGATATCGTACCGGCCGCTCGAAATCTGACTTGCAAGCGACTGACGCGCGCCGTTCGAAACGAACATATACTCGAAGTCAAGCACGGTGAGTATCGTACCCACAACGCCGTACTCAGCAGGCGGCATGGAGTTGCCCAGGAAGAAGTGGAGAGCGTAACCGCTCAGGAAGAACATGATGTTGCTGATAAGGTTTAGCACAAGGCCTCGACGCATACGCATCCCCTGTTTCCCTAGCTTGACGAAGACTGCCGGCGATCTTTGGCCGTTACTGTCTGTTTACCGCTGCTCAGCAATCCAAGCAGACAGCTCCTCGGCAATCCGCCTATCAGTGAAGCGTGCACCGGCCTCGGAAGCCCGTTTGCGCGCCTGCTGCAGTGCCTTGCGGTCAGTCAGCAGATCCTGTAGCGCTTCGGCAAGGGCTTCGGCGTTGCCCGGCTCAACCAGAATAGCGCCCTCCCCAAGCTCTCTTCGCTGGGGAGCAGTGTCGCTCGTAACAACCGCGCAGCCCGCTGCAAGCGCTTGGTACACCTTGTTGGGCACAACGCGCAAGCCCTTCGGCGTGGTGGAGAAGATGCCAAGCGACACAGCGTGGCGTGCCACCACTTGCGGAAGCTCCTCGGGCTCTACCCAATCAACAAACTCGACCTCATTCACGCCAGCAAGCAACGACCGGACCTCATCGTAATCCTGGCCGGTTCCAATCATAGTTGCATGGAAGTGACAGCCGTTGCGATGCAGGATGGAAAACGCTTGGGCAATAATCGGCGTACCCTGGAGTGGGGTGTACAGACCATAAAACACCACGTCGTTCTCAACGGGGTGCTCCCGCTGAGCAACACCCGCCTGGTACCACGCCTCAGGCGCGCCAACGGGCACGACCATGCTCTGTCCCGCAAAGTCAGCAGGCAGCATATCCTGATGCTCTCGAGTATCGAACAACACGAGATCGGCAGAGCCAAGCGCCCATTTATCGAGCTTTTCGAGTAATCGCACCTTAAGCCCCTTGGCGCCGCGATCTTTAGCCGTGTCAGCAGCATAGATAAGATGGTCAAGCACGATAGGCACGCCTCGGAACAGACGACGCGCCAGCAGCACATCAAAATGACCTAGATAACCGACCAGCACCGCATCGGGGACGCCGTGCTCACGCACCCACGTTTTAGCATCCGCACTGATACCGTGCCACAGTCGGAGAATCCCAAGCGCAAAACCGAAAAGCTTCCAAGGCTTCTTCAACACCTCGACGCGCTGAGCGGTGGAAAGCTCGAGGGGGCGGTTGACCTCCGCCACCTGAACGCCGTTTTTGCGCAAGCCATCGATAATGATGCCCACGCGCGGATGCTTGCGCACATTGTACGTGCCGAACGCCAGTACGCGCGTCACTGCTTACTCGCCGTCCTTGTCGTGAACTCTACCAGCAGCGGAAGCGAACGCCGGGAAATTGCCGTACTCGTCCTGCTGGGCCCAGATCTTCTGGAGCGGCGTACTGTAAAGGATCTCTTTCGTACGCTCGAGCTCGTCCTCAACCAGCTTGCGCTGAATACGCTGCAACTCGGAAATGATGAGTAGCATAAGTGAGAGAAGTGCACACACCAAAAGGACGGTGCCCAAAATGAGAGACTGCATATGATTGCCGCTGCTGCCCAGAGAAAGGAGCACCAGGTAACGCACGAAAGGAACCAGGCCGAGGATGCCAAAAATGATCGTGGCCCATTTAAATACCGCGTGCGCTTGGAACATGAGGTAGCTGCGAATGATGGCACCCGCCGACTTTCCCATGTGCTCGAAGATGTTATTAAATAGTCGAGATTCGCGCGTCTTAGGATTCGTGGTGATGGCGTATGAGGTAATTGCAATGCGTTTATGCCCCGCTTGGATGATGGTCTCCATGCAGTAGCTGAACTCAGTCACGATGTTAAGCTTGAGCAGAGCGTTGCGAGAATACGCACGGAAACCACTAGCGGCATCAGGGATGTCGGTTCCCGCCGCTTTGTTCACCACCCAAGAGCCAAAGCGCTGCATCAGCTTCTTAAACGCAGAAAACTCGGAAATCTTCGAGGTCTGGCGGTCGCCGACCACAATCTCGGCCTCATGGCGCACGATCGGCTGCACAAGCTGCGCGATGGCATCGCTGGGGTACTGATTGTCACCGTCGGTGTTAACCACTATGTCGGCACCGTGCTTGAGTGCATAGTCCACGCCATCGCGGAACGAGCGCGCGAGCCCCATGGGCTTAGCGTGGTGTACGAAATGCCGCACACCAAGCCTCCGAGCAACTTGCACAGTATTGTCTGAGCAGCCATCATCAATCACTAGATACTCGATGCTTTCGATGCCGGGAATCTCCCGCGGCATAGTCTGAAACACGAGCGGAAGAGTCTTTTCCTCATTCAAGCATGGAATTTGAATAAATAGACGCATTTAAACCATCTTTCTTGCAGTAAGTAGATTCGTAATTATATTGCGACAACCACTTGCCCTTGAACACTACCAATAATGTATGCAAATACAACACGTTCACTCAAATGAACTAGCCCAGCAATGGATGGCAGAGCTTGATGATACAACCAGCAGCCGGACATCCGCGACATCCATATCTGGAGACAGCTTCCTTTCCATTTCACCTGTCTTTCATCATGTACGTTCAAGCTTTTAAGCACGTCGAGCCAAAAGGCACTTTCCAACAGAGGCAATTCTGCAGCCATGATTAGCTAGCCAATCATCTCGTTAATCATGAGAAGAATAGACTCGCCATAACCGTTACCGGGCACGGCCCAACGGCCATCAAGATCCTCCAGTTTGGGAGCAACGCCACGCTCCACTAAATCGAAGCGTGGGTCAACACACGCGGCATTGAGCGGCTTCGTAGATGCGTATGCCTTGAGATGCTGCGCTTGTGCCAATAAACCGGTATACACGTCATCGAATGACGCACCGGCCACTCCCCCACCCGTTGACCCGAGACCGCCAAAATTGCACTGCCCGGGTTTAACGGAACCGCCAAACTGTAGCCAACCGGTCTCTTTCATCGCCTGACAGAAGAGCACGTCGGCCCTGACTCCTTCGGTGTTTGCAGCTCGCACAACTAAGTTGCAAAAAGCATCAATGGTTGGAGCGCCCTTTTCAGCATATACCTCAGCAGGGTAAGCCTGTCCCGACCTTTGAAAATAGGCAACCATCTGGCTGGCAGAGGCAAGAGAGTCTCCCATGATATCCGAAGGAGTTCTAAATGCCACATCGGTAGAACCAGGTGTATCAGATCCCTTTTTGACCAGCTTAATCTGAACAGCCTCAATGCCGTAGCCATATCCCTGCGTTCCGGCTCGTTCACCGTTCTTCGCCCAGTCAAGCCATCCGATTTTAGAAACATGGACGCGATAATAGATATCAAAATCTTTTGAAGCGTCTCCCTTCAGTTCCATACGAAGTGCTTCTAGACGCTTATTCTCTCCAACCGTACCGGCATAAGTTCCCCGCGACACCTCGACAGAATCGACCCAACCATAGCTCTGAATATGGGCGGTCACCTCAACCGTTCCGCTGCCACTTGGCAAATATGCCTCGATTGCCTGAATCGATTGTCCTTGCCCTGTAGTCCCTACCGTAGCGCCATCTCCAATGAATCCCTGCCAACCAGTATTCGCAACGTTAGCACGATAGGTAATCTGAGCAGAAACGAACGGCTCATCGGTCTTCCCGGGCGCTTCCGACAATCCGTCTTCATCCTTCTTAACTAGTTCGATCTGAATTGCTTGAATACCATAATCAAGCCCCTCAGAACCGGCACTCTCGCCGTTTTTCGCCCAATCGAGCCAGCCCACTTTGGCGGAATGCACTCGATAGTAGACGTCGTATTTTTCTGCCATCTCGCCTGTTAATGTAATCTGAACCGCTTCGATCTTCTTCGACTTGCCGGTGGCTCCTATCTGGCCTGTAGTCCAAGCCTGCCAGCCATCGCTTGTATAAAAGGCTCGCGCCCGTATGGAACCAGACTCATCATCATCTTGGTTGGTGAGCGAAATGTTCATAGCCTCTAAAGAAAGCCCTTGGCCGGTCGTCCCAGCAGTGGAACCACCATTAACGTAACTCTGCCATCCCACTTTCGCGACATGAGCACGGTAGGTAACATCCACGGCCTTCTTTCTGAATGCATCGTCTGTTGCGTTTGCAGGATTTGTCTCAGGGGCCCCTTTACCCTTTTCCTGCAAGACGATTTGAATTGCTTCAATGCCCTTTGAATACCCCTGCGAACCGGCGGCCTCTCCGTTCTTCGCCCAATTCATCCAGCCGATACCAGACACGTGAACACGATAATAAATGTCATAGGATTCGGAAATCGACCCAGACAGCGTA
Organism: Enorma sp.; assembly: GCF_982429025.1. Lineage (NCBI taxonomy): Bacteria > Bacillati > Actinomycetota > Coriobacteriia > Coriobacteriales > Coriobacteriaceae > Enorma > Enorma sp. The sequence continues at coordinate 27,218 of NZ_CEWCAA010000004.1, read as the reverse complement.
ATTCTTAGCGCCTCAAGTCTTTTACCCTCGCCCGTCGTACCGGCAACCGACCCGCTGGAAACTGCGCCACGCCAGCCATAACTTTGGCAATGGGCCTCGACAGAAACGCTGCTGTCTGTGCCAGAATATTTGCCTAAATCAAGATTGAGCTTGAAAGCCTCCATGCGCTTGCTTTGCCCTGTAGTACCCGCTGTAACACCTGCGTTCACCGCGCTTTGCCATCCGACGTGTTGCACATGAGCTTGATAGGTAATGATGGGTTCCGCAGTAGTCTTGTCGCGAAAAGCGTCTGAAGTAGAGCCGGGGGCAGTGGCGCCCTTGTTAACCAGCACGACCTCAATCGCTTGGGCGCCATAGCCATAGCCCACGGTGCCCGCGCTCTCGCCATTTTTAGCCCAGCCAAGCCAACCAACCTTGGCCGAGTGAACGCGATAGTATACATCGTACGTATTCGCAGCTTCGCCTGTCAGCCTAATCTGAATTGCCTGGATAGCAGCGCCCTGGCCCGTGACTCCGCTTTGCGCGCCATCTTTCACCCAGCCCTGCCAGGACCCATTGACATACGACTGGTATTCGACACCACCCGAAGACGCGGCACCGTTCAGCAGGCTAAGCTTAAACGCTTCAAGGTTATTGCCTTTACCCGTCGTTCCTGACACCTTGTGATCGTAAACGGTATCCTCCCACCCAAGACTGGAAACATGGGCCTGAACCGCAACCGACGCCTGAGCACGTGCCGTCGAATCCTTACCTAGGTTGTATTGCTGGGCGATTCCCGTCGCATCCGCAACACCCAAATCGTGCTGACGATTCGCAAGATAGTTCGCGTCATTTGGATTGGTAATGAACGCATGCTCAACAATGATGGCGGGAATGTCGTACTTTCGACAATTTCTTATTACTCCATAGTAATCCGACCTGCTTCCATCGGGGTATGAGGAATCCCCCTCGCCGGCTGGGTAGTCTCTAAACTTAACGCCGCGATTATTCAACCCGAGCGAAGAAAGTTGGGCCAAAATTTTGTTGCCCAAATCCGTTCCGACGGTATGAGCGTCGCTGTTATAGGAGCTGCTGTTAGGTGCCCAAACCTCTGCCCCGTTGGCGCTTGCGGTGGCGGAATTGCAATGCACGCTAACGAAAACATCCGCTCCGATCCTTTTTGCTCGGTCTGCGCGCGCCTGCAGGCTCACACGCTCGTTTTCCGATCGAGTAAGATAGGCGGTGACCCCCGTATAAGAGTCAAGCTCGTCCTTTAGGTTCTGGGAAATTCCCCAATTAACCGAGGCCTCCTGTAACCCATTGCCAACGGCGCCAACATCGCTTCCACCATGTCCGGGGTCTATGGCGACAATCAGATAGTCTTCGCGAGTCGTAGACACGGCAGAACGAGACCGTGAGCTAGAAACACTTGGTGCGGTCGCGTTATCTTGGCTTTCCTGGACCCCTGAGGCATCAGCAGTTTCAAGGGCATCCTCCACTGATGCGGCAGCAGTAAGCTCTCCATCTTCACCGACAGTCATTGCCGTCACGCCATCTTCGATCCCGCTTTCACTCAGCGCATTGGCAACATCGGCGGTTACCACTTCAAACGAATAGTCATTATTTGCGTTGGCATCATCCGAGAACTGAACCACATAGCTCGTCTCATAGTTTTGCAGCGTAAACGCAACGTCAGAGACTGTGTATGCATCCGCTTGGCTGTCATCAGAAAACGAGACCTCAAACAAAGCGGCATCGTCAATCACCTTCGAAGCACTCACAGAGATAGATTCATGCTGCGTGCTGCCCAGCGTAATCTGCGCCGTAGAAAGGCTGCCATCAAGATCGTTGAACCCGATAGCGATGTACTGGGTGTCCCCGATCGCGATTACGCCCTGGTCGACATAAACATACGCGACCGAAGACACATCCATCTCAGCTGGCTGCCGGTCCGAGACGCCAATCGTTTCGTTCGTGATCTCTTCGGACGAGGACCCATTCTGAGCGATTTGGTCTTCCGGCCCCTGAGTAACAGAATCTACCGACTCGCTGTGCGAGGCGTCCTCAGTAGAAGCAGTTTCATCAGAATGTGGCTCTACCTGTTCACCCGCCTGTGCCGAGCTTTGATTCGAAAGATCAGCCGACGACACAGCCCCTACAGATTCCGCATACACCGCAAGGGGCTGCACAACAGGCATGAGTGCCAAGAGCGCAGCCAAACAGACCGCCAGAACACGTTTTGCCAACATTTCCCTGCCCACCGTTCACTACGTTGTCATTCAACTCAGCAGTATCTAAGTCTAGCGAAAATGCGCCAGATATACTTCGATAGCACCCAAGTACAACGAAAAGGGGCCTGCCATCATTTACCGGCAGGCCCCCATTCGGCACTATGTTCTTATCCCATTAGGGGAAAGGACGAACAACCGCAAGCACCGGCTTAAGCGGCGCAATGGACCCTACGGTACGCACTCGAGGAGAAACGGCCTCGATAATCGTGTTGTTGCCCAGATAAATAGCGACGTGTCCGCTATAGAGAATCAGGTCGCCACGCTGGAGCTGCGAGGTACTCACATGCATGAAACGGCTATTGCTACGCATATCGTTCGCATAGTGATCATGGCCCGGGGTGTAGTAGTGATCCCAAGGATTCATGGGAGTCAAATCCATTCCCGTAGCATAAAGAGCCTGCATCACCAATCCGGCGCAGTCGACGCCCACGCCCGGGGCGCAGGAGTAATCCCACCTATAAGGTGTTCCCGTATACTCAATCGCACGCGTTATCATGGCATTGATGCACTGCTCACGCGTGGCGTTATACGGGATACGAGATTCCGTTCGATAGCCAAACTGGTTGACGCCGAGGTTTTTAATGCTCACGGACTTGTTTGAAACTTTGTAGTAAGAACCCGGTGTTTGGTATCCGATATACGGTAGGGACGACAAGCTGGAGTAATAGGCACCAGAAGTTGAGCCAGGGGCTGCGGCCCCTTTATTCACAATTGTTATCTGAACAGCTTGAACACCAAGGCTACAGGAGGTAGTTCCAGCCGTATCACCATTTTTCGCCCAGCCGAGCCATCCAATATCATCAATATACACTCGATAGTAGATATCAAAGTATTTTTTCAAATTGCCGGTTAACCGAGCCTTAATCGCTTCGACACGCTTTCCTTCGCCCGTAGTGCCCGCAACTGACCCATCGGTAACCTCTTGTTGCCATCCATAGTGCTGAACGTGTGCGCTATAAGCAACATCACCGGAAATATCTGATGAAACCGAAAGTCTCAACGCCTCCAGACGCAATCCACGACCTGTAGTCCCTACAATAGAGCCGTTTGCAGTTGTAGACATCCAACCCTGCGATTGAACATACGCCTCATAAGAAACATCGGGCAATGAGATGTATGCAGGGTCAGTACTTGTTGGAATACCATCGGAATCGTCTTTATTCACTAGAACTATCTGTATAGCTTCCGCTCGAAGCGAAAGGCCCGTAGTGCCTGCAGGCTCACCGTTTTTCGACCAGCCAAGCCAGCCATATTTTGCGCTGTGTACGCGATAGTAAATATCGTACGAGTCTGCCAGCTCTCCGGTTAGCTTCAATTTTATTGCCTGAAGTTCCAGCTTTTCCCCAGTCGTACCAGCGTATGTCGGAGCAACCACCGGCTCATCAGCACTTGTCCATCCTCGCTTTTGAACATGGGCCCAAACCTGAACATCTCCAGATACGTCATTTGCGCCTTCAACAGTTACTCTTAGCGCCTCAATCGATATGCCTCGCCCAGTCGTGCCGGCAGTCTCTCCGTCGCTCACCGCAGGCTGCCAGCCAACTTTCGAAACATGAGTCTGATAAACCACTTTCGGCGTGGAGTTGCCAAGCGTTTTATATGCATTGTTCGTAGAGCCAGGAGCAGACGATCCGGTATTTGTTAACCGAATCTGAATTGCGGCTATACCCCCTTGGGTTCCTTCGGTTCCAGAGGGCTCTCCGTTTTTCGCCCAGCCGAGCCAGCCCGACCCGACGATATAAGTTCGATACCAAACGTCATACTGGTCGGAGAGGCTTTCATTAAGCTTAATCTCGATAGCATTAATCTGACATCCTGAACCAGAAGAGCTGCTGTTTACGGCAGAGCCTTCACTACTCCAAGCATCCTGCCATCCCGAAAAGGCTGTACTTGCCCTGTATGAAACCGAGGCATCTTCCATTATCTGGTTATTGATGATCAATGAAAAGCTTTGGAGCGGGACTGTTGAGCCGCTATCTCCAACAACAACTTCCTTCGCATCCATATTTCCAGCCGAAGTGCCGTTAATATACATTCCAGAAACCTTAACCGTTTCTGAAAGACCGTCGAAGCTCTTTGCAGTCGAACCGGGCGCGGCACCGTTTTTCTCGACCAACCTAATCTCGATTGCCTGAATTCCATAACCCTTGCCCGAGGTGCCAGCAGGCGCCCCATTACACGCCCAATCGAGCCAGCCCATTTTTGCAGAGTGAACGCGATACCAAATGTCGTACTGGTTGACTATATCACCAGACAGCCTAATCTGAACAGCCTCAACAGCCAACCCTCGACCTGTGGTGCCTGCTGAGCCAGTCTGCCATTTCCCCCATCCATTTTTGGCGATATGAGCCCGGATCTCGACGCTACCATTTGAAAGCTCGTCACCAAGCTCCACCTCAATCTTTTCGAGATTTAGCCCTCTACCTGTCGTTCCAGACGTCACACCATCGGAGACTTTTGATTGCCAGCCAAGTTTCTGGATATGCGCACGATAGGAAACCTTTACGTAGCTGTACGCTTCTGTCTTTGCTCCCAGCGGTTCCGGAGCGTCTGAACCCTTCGGAGTAAGACGAAGGTTGACCGCTTGCGCATTTTTACCTAAACCGCTGCAGCCCGCCTTTTCACCGTTTTTAGCCCATCCAGACCAGCCGTCTTTCGCCGAGTGAACTGAGTACCATACATCGTACTGGTCAGCAGCTGAACCGGTAAGCTCAATCTGGATAGCCTCGATTGCCTGGCTTTTCCCAACAGTGCCAGCTACCTCATTAGCAGAAAATGGACCAAGCCATTCTCCATTAACAAAAACCCGAATCGAAACATTCGAATCATCAGGGAACCCATCAGAAGGAGCTATTCTAATAGCCTCGAGGTTTTTATTTTCGCCGGTTGTTCCTGCAACCTCACCCAAACCAACGGGGTCCATCCATCCATCGTGCTGAATATGCGCTTCAACCGCAAGGAGCGAGCCCGATTCGTAGACAGCGGAACCGTCAGTTCTCGAACCAGCATCGCTCCCACTTGTTTCGTCCTGCGAAGAAGAGACGGGATTCTCCTCGCCGTCAGTGTCTTGCGGAGTATCAGTCGAGTTTGGAAGCGTGTTCCCGTCGGCGCCTTCGAGGGGGCTCAAACCTTCAGAAGCAGAGTCGCCTGTATTTTGGTCTGTTATATCCCCGGTGCCAGACGCTTCCCCGTCTTGCTGAGAATCCGCAGAGGAAGCATCGCCTTGCGTTACCTCCTGGTCGGTGGAATCGGCCTCCTGGTCGATGGAATCGGTCTCCTGATCCAGCTGCACGGCCTCATCAGCACGTGATTCCAGTGCGTACAACGCAGCCGGTTGCAAAGCCGGATAAGCAAACAAAACCGAAGCAAGGAAAAACGCTATGATCCGTCTAGCTTTCATAGCATCCGCCCCCCTATCAAACGAGCTTGTGCAGCAAGTTACTCATTCTCGTATTTATTATGATAGCTATAACAAATTATTCCGCCCATGAGATTGCCTGCCAATTTAAGCTTTCACGCTGACAGGCCTCTTCTTGCGTAATGCAGGCTCGAGCCTCTGCCGCACATGTTGCTTCATAGCAGCTGACTCGCCCTAGGAACACCATGCTGTCCAGCCTTTATCTCTTTCGAGTTTTTACGAGAGCAGCGAACGCAAGTATTTCTGAGCAACATTCTTCGATTGAAGATTCCGATGCGTATCCCCGCCGTCAAAGCCACTAAATGCCTTTCAAGCTCGGATTATCATCGCTCTCTTTGCATGCTTGCAGCAGCTTTTGTCCACTACGGCAGCCATCTCGGTCCCCTCGCTGGGATAGACGCCGGTCGCATTGCCACCCAACACCGCGATTCTATGCGATTCGATTTTCCTTGCTCTCTCCTGCTATTTCGCGATTCGTCCGCCCAAGACGAGTTTGGCACGCTATTTTGCGCACAAGGTATCAATCATTATTCTTCCGCTTGTGGTCTACTCAATTGTTCTCTATCTCTATACGACTGGTCTTTCTGGTGCTTCGATTCATGGCTATATTGCCTACTTCTCGGACGTACTCACACCTTGGTGGTTTATTCCGACCCTTATCCCCTTTTTGCTGATTGCACCATTTTTGTATTGGCTATTTGAGAAACTCAGCGAACATCAAGCAAAAACAGTCGCAACAGCCGCGTGCGCTCTCACCGCATTGGCTTCATCTCCTATGTTCTTGCATGGGCCCTTCGGAGCTCAGGGAACGAGACGCTCGTCCTTGTCGTTGGCATTCTCCAGCGCTATGTCCCCACGGTCATGATTCCTGAATCAGGGTACTTCGCGTATTTTGCCTCGGCTATGTCTTTCGGCGACTCGCCCCGGGCACATCGGGCGCCACGCGCAAGAGGCTCATCGTCATTGGGTTGTGTGCCTGGGTAATCGATGTTGCCTGAGCCTACTTTGGCGTCGACCGATTCGACCCGAGCTTCCCCTGGCTCTTCGCGACTATCGCCGTGCTGTTTTTGCTAGACCGCATTCGCATTACGAATGTAGGCGCACAGCGCGCCCTTGAATGGACCGGACGGCGCTGGTACCGTCAAGATTCTTGCGCACTTTTGGACAGCCCCATAGGCCCGCCATCCGGTACGGCTACTCGTCCAGCAGCGTCACGTCCAGGTAGCGCCTCGACCCCCACTCGCTCTCCGCGACGTACTTGAGCCTCGCGGTGACGAGCATGAGGGCCGACTTGCCGTCCGGGAAGGTGCCGACCACGCGGGTGCGGCGGCGGATCTCGCGGTTGAGGCGCTCGATCGCGTTGTTGGTGCGGATCCTCCTCCAGTGAGCGGCCGGGAAGCGCGTGTAGGTCAGGGTCTCGGCGTAGCCCTCGCGGACCGCCTTCGCGGCCTCCCCGAGCCTCGACGCCTCCAGCTCGGATGCGACCTCGAGCGCCTTGGCCTCGGAGGCTTCGCGGGACTCCATCGCGTGGATCGCCTTGAGCATCGCGGCGACCCTCGGACGCTTCGACTTGGGCACCCTCGAGAGCACGTTGCGGTAGAAGTGCACGGTGCAGCGCTGGTACGCCGCGTCGGGGAAGACCTCCGCTATCGAGCCGACCATTCCGGCGGCCTTGTCGCCGGTGAGCATGCGCACCCCGTGCAGCCCGCGCGATCTGAGCCACGAGAGGAACTCCCGCCAGCACTCCGAGGACTCCGTGAACCCCTCGGCCGCGCCTATGGCCTCGCGGTAGCCGTCGTCGTTGACGCCTATGGCGACCATCACGGCGACGTTCTCGTAGCTGCCGCCCCAGCTGCGCTTCAGGTATATCCCGTCGACGTAGACGTAGGGGTAGGCGCGCTCGAGCGGGCGGTTGCGCCACGCCTCGACGGCCTCGAAGGCCCTCTCGTTCAGGTTCGAGACGGTGGCTGCCGAGACGCTGGAGTCCCAGAGGATCTCGCTCACGTCCTCGATGCGCCTGGTGGAGACGCCCGCCAGGTGCATCTCGATCATGGCCTCCTCGACGCTGGTCTCCCTGCGCCTGTAGCGCTCTATGATCGCGGTCGTGAAGCGCATCCCCTTGAGCTTGGGCATATGGATCGTGACCTCGCCGGACGACGTGGTCAGGCTTCTGTCGTAGTGGCCGGCGCGGTACGCCTCGCGCTCGGCGGTCCGCTCGTAGCGCTCGGCGCCGACGAGGTCTCCGGCCTCCTCCTCGAGAAGGCCGTTCAGGGTGTCCTCGACGGTCCTCCTGACGAGCTCGCGAAGGTCGGACTTCAGGGTCTCCTCGTTGAGTGTTACGATGGGCTCGGGCATGGCCTGCCTCCAATATGCTTCTTGTCTCGACAACTCGAATCATACCGGCGCGGGCCGTGCCCTCCTTCCTATCTGGACGCTATTCCGCTGTCAAAGTGCGCAAGAAATTGTACGTTACCTCTCCCAGTGTCGCCCCATCATCCCCACATCCGCCCTCCATGCAGGGATGTAGCTATACTTAATTGGAATGGCGCTTCGTCCTATCTGTCTTGTTCACGACAACCGACGGAGGGAAATCGGATGTCAATCAACTTTTTCGATTCTGGAAGAGAAATATGGCTGAGGTATCAACCCTACACACTTGACAACACCATCCTATCCAAGCTTTGCATCGACTTTGATAGAGAAAAAAAGCTCATCCGATATTCGCTAGATAATCTTCCCGATCGGCTTAAGCGTGCGCGACCGACGACATATCCAGATGCAAGCCTTCGGATAAAGAGAGTGTTCACTCTTCTCCAAAGCGACTTGGTGGATGACGAATGTGACGGCGATACCCTAGTTTTCAAATTCGCCTATCTAGACAATAGCTTTCCAGATTACTTCAGAATCAAAGGGGATATTTTTAGCTGTCCGCAAGACCTTCTTGTTGCTAAAGGTATAAGCCTTGACTGGAGGATGTTCTGTGTTGGCTATGAACGTCGAACCTCTGTGATTAAAACGATATCGTCAATTCTAGATGACTCAGAAAAACAAATAATCATCGGCGGTGAAAACGAGAAAGCCATTCCATTAGATGAGTTCGCGGACCTTTTGGATAAATTCCCCACCACAACAAGTCTTGAACGATACGGCGAGGCGCTGATAGCAAGCTATGTACAGGACTTCCTCGACATAAAAAAGGACTACCAAGCGCAGCTTGATCGCCATCTTTCGAGAAAACAGCACCGGCTATCGTACAGACTAGGCAGCCCAGAACTTAATAAGAATCGAATTACAAACCTCTCTGTTGCCCGACAGCAGCTACAAGACTTGCTAGACAAAAACGATAAGGTCCCAGAAGAGCTATGGCAACAAGGAATCCTGGACATCATACCTGTTCTATTTCCTCAATACGTAACCGTAATCCCAAAGGTTTCGATTGAGGACCGGATAACGGGAAGACGAAGAGTAATTGATTTTCTGTTAGTTGATGCTTCAGGCAATGTAGACGTATTGGAAATAAAAAGGGCATTCCAGAAAAACAAGCTACTCATGGCACGGACCTATCGCGACAACTACATACCGGCGCGGGAACTTGGTGGAGGCATCTCGCAAATTGAGAAATACATTCATCTTCTGCTTAACTGGGGCATAGATGGAGAAAAGGAGCTGACCAAACGTTACTCCCCCCTTCTTCCACAGGGCCTCATAATACGATTCCTAACCCCTCGTGGCATCCTCTTAACCGGCGGTTGCAGGTTCAACAAAACCGAACAGCGCGACTTTGATTTGATTCGTCGTCAGTATGCACATATCACAGACATCATTACCTACACTGACCTGCTTAAACGTCTCGAAACGATGATTGATGCGATTCCGTTATCGGATAAGTCTTGATGGCATAACCTCAAATTGTCTGGTGCATCTCATCTTGGGTCGCATCGCAAAAACTATTCGACAGACTGCTTTTCCACTAGCCCCCTAATCATTTGCTGCATGCCAGCGAATGAACCAGTTTGCATCATTCGAAAGCAATTTGATGGTTTGACTCTCGAAGCCCCTATCCCCAAACGAGCCGGCTTTGCAAAGAACTAGCATGCGGTAAACAACTGAGTCGTCTTGATCTCTCGTGAGCGTTAAGAGGGCGTTCGCAACATTCTCAAGTCCCCAGCGCTTGCTATATGCAGCAAGGCAATTGACAGCTTTTCTTCTTACGCCAGAATCATATATCTCGGCAGCGTTCTCGCAAATCTTTTTCACCAACGGAGCATGTTCATCAGGTATGGCCAACGAAGAGATGAACCATTCAAGCGACTCGAGATAAGCTTCAGCTGCACGCTGTGAGAAACTCCCTAAAGCAAAACCGTCAGCGAGGTAGTCAATTCCATCCTCCAGCCCAGCGGCAACGCGAAGAGAACTAACGCGAACCTTCCAAGTCCTCGTGTCGTAATTATTTAAGGAACCAAGGTTCACAATCGTATATCGTTCCCCATCAATCGTTCTAATCTGCTCAAGCCAATTATCTGGTAATTCCTTTCCATCCAACCTGAGCATGCAAACATATCTACACAGCACAGCCATTGATTCGTCCAAGGCAACCGCAAAACCCTTATAGTCGCTGATTCGCCCGACAATTCCATCTAGCGCCCCTCTAATATATTCAGCGAATTCAGCAGTTGCTCCCTTATCCATTACATCGCAAATTGCAGCGGCAACGGAATAGGCCGGACACGCGTAATACCCCGACACGTCGTTCTTATCAAATTGACGCACAAGTTCGTTTACATAAGATTCCGCCGACACCTCGCCCTGCGATAACCCACGCAAATACTCATTCCGCTCAATCTCGCCCAGGGAGTCCGTAAGGGTCTGACCCACAAGGTCTTCCCCAAGGTAGCGTCCTACGACTGAAAAAGCCGAAAGCTGCATGTGATCCTTTATGAGGTCCGACGCATGCTCTTTGAGATAGCCAGCAATGCCTTCGAGCGAGCTCTTTGGAAGGGCATCAAGATTGCTACCAGCAATAATCCGTCCTACATCCGATCCCAGCGCATATAGCCTGCTAGACAGCATCTCAAAAATCAGATCTGCTAATACCGCACCATTCATGCGAAGCTTTATTGCATTGATTGCCCGTAGCCATTCAGTACGGCATTTAGAAAACAACGACAAGTCTGAGGAAAGGTATTCTTCAACATCGGCAAAGACCCCATCGGAAAGGTAGGGAACAACCTGCCTGACAAGCGCGCATCTCATAACCGGAATGCGCGAAGCGATTCCTTTGCCCGAAAGGACCCAGAGGTCATCTGCGCTTGCCTTCAATGAATTTGAAAAGCCCTTCGCACCATTGTTAAATTGCGCTGCAAACTCGGAGGCCTCGCCTGCAAGTACAAGAAGCTTGACCCCTTCGTAGGCGAGGTCGTCATTCAAGTATGTTTCCGAATAATCCAGCAACGCATGGGCGACTAATACTCGACTGTAATTGAAACTGGCAATACTCCCATAAAGCACAGCAACGAAGGCGTACGAGGCGTAATCATTGAGAACCGTGGACAGCGTGCTATCAAAAATAAGTGAACCTTGCTTTTGGGTACGATATTTCCTTTCAGTTATCAAGGTCTGGCTCAATGCGCTGTTGGAAAAATGCTCTGCGGGCGGAAACAATGCAGGAGCCTTCAGCTCCTCAATCTGTTTTTGAGCGTCGAAGCCAGCCTTCCAATCTCCATTAGTAAGCCATCCCGAAAGATTTCTAATGTCGATGAGGCAGTTCCCGTAGAGCCATGAGTCCTGATCGGGTAGCAGCTCACAAGCCTGTCGCTCGAGTGTGAGCGCTCGATCGTAATCATTATCGATAAAACAATCAAGCGCCTTCAATCTACTATCGAGAACGTCGCTCGCTATTCCAGCGTCTTTCATGGCTATGTGAATGGTAGGAATAAAGGGCTCTATAGAAAATCGCTCTCCCTTAAGCAGCCATGCGACAATTGAACTGCCCAAAGCGGCAAGATATGGGTTCGGACACTCCTGTCGTTTTCGATTAACTTCGTATCCGAAGTTCTTAGCAAGCAAAGCTGTTGCGTCGCCAAAAGCTAACAAAGATGTCTTGGGGAGGGAGTATCTCGCTGAATCGCGCTCGGCTACATCCGTCAATCGCTCGTTTTGCCACTGGGAAACTCTCTTGTTGACTAAGTCGACGACAATATTGTTGATTTGTTCGAATGTTTCCCGAGCAAGGCCTTGGACGGTAATAGCTCGGGCCTCGTAGTATGTGCAGTAACCTGTATCTTGAATATAGCTGATAAGCTTATCCGTTGCAGAATCGCGCTTATCACCAATAAGGATGAGAACCAGCGGCTTGCCGTGATTAATTGCATGACGGATCTCTTCTTCAGTGCCCTGCCTGAGTTCTTGGCGAACAACGGCGACGACTATCCCAGAGCGTTCAACTCGACCTAAATAGTAATTCCTTGGACGCTCGATACTTGCATGACCCTCAATCTCAAACGGGTTAAAAAGCGGAGATTGCCCCAGTAGCTTACCGAGCTCCCTGCGATACAAGGACCATGAAAAATCCTCCTCGTCTCTCATAGATGAGCTGACAAAGAGATCTATTCGATCGTGGGGACAAATCAGATCGTTGGGAAGATCATTATTCATAGGGCTGCTAGCGGCAGATACTTTTATTATTTCAGTCATCGCCATCCCATCTCAAGGAAAACAATTGAACTATATCATTGACCCGAAATCGAAATAGCTTCCTCCCGATAAACCAAAAGCTGAATTGATCATCATCCATTTCTACTTATCTGCGATCAATTTAATTATTCACGATAAAATAATTTAGACACGATAGACTATAGAAGAGAGACGGAGGCACACTATGTCACAAACGCTTATCAACCCCTTCCGTCCTACACCAGGTGCCGAACCTCCCCAACTAATCGGACGAGAAAACGTAATCGCAGATTTTCAAAATGGCCTTGTGGGTGGCGTTGGCGCCCAGGGAAGACTCATGCGTATCACTGGCCCCCGTGGATCGGGCAAAACGGCGCTTCTTACCGAGCTTGCCCAAATCGCACGCGATGCGGGATGGAAGACAGTGAGCGTATCGGCAAGCAAAGAGCTAATTAATGATGTTATTCACGAGCTCTTGCCCCAATTCCAAATTGAGGGAGCGAATATCTCCGGAAAAGCCCTCTTTGCATCCGGTGAGGCAAACGTCAAAACCAAAACCCCAACGTTGCGCGATCTGCTTCGAGATACGTCTGAAAAAGACCGTGGCGTACTCGTAACAGTTGATGAGATTCAAGACGCCCAAGAGGAGGATGTGCGACTCATTGCCTCGACCGTGCAACTACTCACGGGAGAGAAAAAAGATGTCGCGTTCGTTTTCGCAGGCCTCACAACGGGAGTCATGGACCTCATCAATGGCAAGGCGATGTCATTTTTACAGCGAGCGCAGCCCGAGGATCTAACAGAAATCAATAATCTTGAGGTCAAGCTATCGCTAAACGACAGTTTTAGAGATTCAGGCCTGTCGCTCGAAGGTGACGAGCTTGATCAAGTTGCAAAGGCAACCCACGGATACGCGTATCTCATTCAACTCGTCGGTTTTTATGTATGGGATCGCGCAAATAAACACAGAAACGGCTCTATAACGGTCTCGAACGAGGACGTCGAAAACGGAATCGCCCTAGCAACAAATCGTTTTCACGAAACGGTACATGAGCCAGCGATTTCAAACATCTCGCAAAAAGCGATGGAATATCTGATTGCCCTCGCCAACCACGATGGAGCAACTTCCACAAAGCAGCTTGCGACTGAGCTTGGTAAAAAGCCCAGTTCAGTAACGTATGTCCAGAGGTTGCTGATACAACGGCAAATTATCGAACGTACCGCCCGTGGATACGTGGACTTTTCTATCCCCCTCCTACGGGAATACCTTCGAGAAGCCAGGGATGAAATCCTTGAACGCTATGGTGAATGACGCCCGCGCAGCAGAAAGATATCTTTGTCCATCTGCTACCGTGCTTCAAATTCTCCAAAATTCACCCCTTGCACTTCAGGGAATTGTGCCGTAGTATATCTATCCGCACGCGGGTTGCCGCGTGATGCCACTGGGATGTCGTCTAATGGCAGGACAGCGGATTCTGGTTCCGTCAATGGGGGTTCGACTCCCTCCATCCCAGCCATAATGGCCCGTTCGTCTAGCGGTTTAGGACGCCGCCCTCTCAAGGCGGAGATCACCAGTTCGAATCTGGTACGGGCTACCAACGGTTGCAAGGCCCCAACTTCGGTTGGGGCCTTTTCGTATGCTCCCGCCCCCTGCAAACTCAATCGCCTCTCACCACGCCCGCGCACAGCCGGCTTATAGGACAAAAAGTGTGTATGGAATTCCTGGCTTATAGGACAAAAAGTGTGTATGGAATTCCTGTATCACTGCAGGTAGATACCTATAAATCGCCTCTTCGAGTTGTATCGCCCCAACTTTTTGCCTGGACAAAAGGTGTGTATAGATTTTCATATCCTCGCAGGTAGACCATGTTGTTCTTAACGGTAAAGTCGGCCTATCTGCGAGGTTGCCATGGGAAATCCCCACTGCCCTGTTTGCGGCTCCAACATGGTCAGGAACGGAAAGACGAAGGCTGGCAGGACCCGCTTCAGATGCAGGCGCTGCGGCTCGAGCTCGGTGAGGAAGATCGACACCTCTGCCAAGGACCTTAAAACCTTCTTGGCGTGGCTTTTGTCTCGCAAGCGTCAATCAGATATGCCGGGAGCCGGCAGGACCTTCAGAAGGAGGTGCGCGCCCTTCTGGGATATATGGCCCATGCCGCCCAAGATAGAGGAACCGCGAGACGTCATCTACGTCGACGGCATACACCTCGGGAGAAGGGCCGTCGTGCTCATCGCCTCGGATGAGCGCCATGTGCTGGGATGGCATCTATGCCGTGCGGAGAACAGCCGTGGCTGGTCGGCCCTGATGCAGCGCATTGCCGCTCCCGAGGTTGTCGTCTCGGACGGGGGCGATGGCTTTCCGAAGGCGCTCGGAAAGACATGGCCCCATGCGCATCACCAGCGGTGCGTCTTCCACGCATTCTCCCAGGTCAAGCGCTACACCACCTCGAAACCCCGCACGCAGGCGGGCGCAGAGCTGTACGGCCTTGCCAAAGCGCTGCTCGGCATCACCGCCCTTAAAGAGGCGCAGGGGTGGGTGGAGGCATTCCTTGCGTGGTCTGAGAGGTGGGACGACTTCTTATCGGAGAGGACGGAGACGGAGGAGGGGAGGTGCGTCCTCACGCATGAACGCCTCGTCAAGGCGCGGAGATCCCTCGCCCGGCTCATCAACGCCGGGACGCTGTTCACCTACCTCGATCCCCGCCTAGAGCACCTCGCTCCCCTTCCGGCCACCAACAACCGCATTGAAGGCGGCACCAACGCGCAGCTCAGGGCCATGCTCAGAGACCACAGGGGCCTATCCATCGAGCGCAGGCTCAAGGCGATCTTCTGGTGGTGCTATATGCACAGCCCGAGCCCCTTGCCCGCGGCGGAGATCCTGCGCGTCATGCCGACGGACAGCTCTATCAAAGCTATATACGAAAGACTCGATCAACAGGACAAGCTACAGGGAACCATTCCTCAGTGGGGAGATGCCATAGTGTGGTCGGAACTGCATCGCTCGGAGCCCTACCGTATGGACTGGGACTAGCCCATACACACTTTTTGTCCTATAACCCGCACAGCCCGGCAGGCTCAACCGCCGCCCCGTTGGCCAGAACGCAACCATCCACGCCATCAGGGCGAAACGCACTGCACGCGCACTATCGCTCACGCGCTTAGCGGGTGGGTTTTGGCGCGACACGCTGCGCACGGCGCACAGGCTAAAGCCCTGCTTACGCAAAAGCGGGCACGCGCGAAACTCGCACGCACCCGCTCAACCCTCTTGCAAGCGTCCGCTATCCCCTGGCCCAGACGTCCATGACAACAAGCAGCCGGAACTCGATCGCGCTACTCGGCGTCGTCATCCTTGCGCCGCTTCAAGCCAAGCTTACCGGCAGCGATGAACGTAGCTCCGAACGTCGCCGCGCTCGCCCCCGCAAAGCCAGCGAACATAACGAGGTCCGAAGTCTGCGGCATGCGGCCGCCCGCATCCTCAGCAGCCCCATCGCTAGGCTCATCGGAGCTCTTCTTCGCATCCGGGTCCGCATCCCTTGCATCACCGGAAGCATTCTCGTCCCCGTTGGAAGACGTCGTCGAAGGTTCCTTCTTCGAAGCGGTCTCATCGTCCTGCTTCGCCGTATCCGTTGTTGCACCATCCGTACCCGACTTGTCTTGGCCGGTGCCGTCGGACGATGCACCTTCCTTCGTATCCTCATCCGATCCAGTATCGTCGGATGAAGCGTCACCCGCCGCACCGTCGCTCTTATCTGCGGAATCGTCGGCATCAGCCCCATTGGACGCGCCGTTCGAAGCGCCGCCTGAGATACCGTTGTTAGAAGCATCGTTGGAACCGGAGCCGCCCGCAACCGAATCATCTGCGGCCCCGTTCGTGGAACTGCCCCCATTCGAAGCGCCGTTGTTCGCCGACCCGCTGTTCGAAGAGCTGCCGCCGCTTCCGCCCGCGGAATCGCCGCCAGCAGTAGCTCCATTGCTCGGCGCATCGTCTGCAGAGCCCGAGCCGGAACCAGCCGAATCACCGGCAGACCCAGCGCCATTCGAACCGGAGCCGGATGCCCCGTTATTCGAGCCGCCAGCCGTGCCGCTATTCGAACCGGATCCCGTGCTATCCCCGGCGCCCTCGTCCGAACCGGAATCCGACCCAGAGCCCGCGCCGGCATCGCCCGCCGAGCCGCCCGCATCACCCGCAGAATCGCCGGCCGCTCCATTGGTCGCATCGTCGGTCGAACCTGCCGCGCCGCCCGCCGCCTCGTCTTCCGCTTCATGCAGCGAGATAAATGCCAGGCAGTCGTTCAGCTCGTTCTTGTAACGGTCCTTCCAGCCCTTGTAATACTGGGTCTGCGAGCTGTACTTCTCGATGTTGTCGGTCATCTGCGCGGAAAGCGCCGCCACGAACTCGCGATCGGTCATGTCGTTCGAGAGGTTCGCGCCGCGGAGCACCTTTTTGACGCCTCTGGTGCCCCACATGTTGGACAGACCCCACACCATGCCCTTCACGCAGTCCGCGCGGCCAGACATGTCGATCCCCAGCTCGCTCTTCAGCCAGCGCTCGGTCGGCACATAGTAGCTATTGTATGCATACGCATCCTGGAAGGCAGAGAACTCCGCCGGGTCGGCGTCGTATGCGGCATACCAGGCACTCTGCACGAGCTGGCCGAGCTCGGTCAACGTCTTGCTGCCGCTATCGTACATAGACGAGGCGCTTTTGACCTCGCTCCCCCGGTCGATCACGGCCTTGAGCATCGAGTACTTCGTGGGGTTGGCGTTGTACACCTGGGTAAGGAACGGAATGAGCGAGTAGCGGCGGTCGAACTGGTAGTAGCCGAGCGCGTTGTAGCCATCGCCATAGCTGAAGCCCTGGCGATAGTTGCTGTGGCTCTCGTACTTGGTGAAGTACTTCATCTCGCTCGAGACAGAAACCGAAGAGAGGCTCGAGCTGCTCGCCGAGCGCGCGGAACGCGCCGAGACGGCAGGGGCGCTCTCGTAGAAGTCGGCCTTATCGTAGTCCGCCGGTGCGGGAAGCTGCTCCGCCGTATCGTCTGCGGCGGAGTCGGCACTGCCGGCCGCGGAAGTGCCGGTTGCAGCGGCATCCGCGTCTGCGGAAGCGCTCGGCTCGGCAAATGCTGCGGTGGTTGCCTGTACGGCGCCGAAGGTCAACGTGAGCGCAAGGCCCGATGCTATAGCGATGTGGCGGGGCTTCATGAAGCTCTCCAATCTGCGGCTCCGAGGAGCTGGTGCGGTTAAGGTTTCATTCGCAGTACGCGAGAGGCTCCCAGTATGCCAAGGGCCCAAAAAGCGGGTCAAGGCATTCACACGAAGCTTAAGGAAGTCAATTAAGGTTGAAGTAGAGCTTGAAAGTGCCGGCCCCCCTATTTTGGAGGCGCCACAGCGGCAAACTCAACCAGCGCACACTGGAACCGCGAGAACCCAGACGAAGGGTTCCCGGGATACTCTGAAATGAGACAGTTGTACCCGGCACAAGTGTCTCGCTTGAGACAGTTTCACCCGGCACAAGTGTCTCTTGGAGCACGACCGGCGCCAATCGGCACGCGAGCGAGAGCCGCCTAATCGATGCTCAGATCGATCTCGGGCACGCGCGCAAGATCCGCAAGGGTGACCCCGTCCACATACGCCTCGATCGCCTCGTCGAGCCCGGTCCAGAACTTGACGGTGGAGCAGAGATCGGCTCGATGGCACGCCCCCTCGAGCCCTTCGCAGGCAACAGGGGCCGTGGTGCCCTCGGCAGCACGCAGGATATCGCCGGCGCGAATCTCGTCCGCCGGGCGCGCGAGCGCATAGCCGCCGCCCTTGCCGCGCACGCTCGTGAGGAGCCCCGCATGCATGAGCGGGCGCACGAGCTGCTCTAGGTACTTCAGCGAGATGTCCTCGCGATCGGCCACCTCGCGCAGGGCGATCTTGCCCTCGGCATCACCGAACGCCGCGATGTAGATCATGAGGCGGAGAGCGTACCGCCCCTTGGAAGAAATGAGCATGCCGCCTCCTTCGAAACAATGAGACAAACGTGCCGGGGCAAATTGTCTCACCCCGCCATCCCGTGACACCGGAAGACCCGGAGCCGGGGCCCGCCCAGGCCTCGCACCCTGCTCGGCCCGCGTGAAACATAATCACCCGGTGTTTTTGCTTCACCGGCCCTGAGCTCCGAAATCCTAGTGGATTAGTGGGAATTAACCTTGACTTCGAGCGCAATCATTTTATCGTTAATCCGAGATAATTCCTAGGATTAACATCCGAGTTCACAGCAAGGAGAAACCATGTCCCAGACCCCGCTCCTCTCCATTCAGGGGCTTGCCGCCGCCGTGGACGAGAAGACCATTCTCCACGGCATCGACCTTACCATCCCCGCTGGCGAGACCCATGTGCTCATGGGCCCCAACGGTGCCGGCAAGTCCACGCTCGGCCACGTAATCATGGGCGACCCCGCCTACACGCAGACCGCCGGCACCATCGCCTTCGATGGTGAAGACATGACCGAGCTCAGCCCGGACAAGCGCTCCCGTGCCGGCGTCTTCCTCTCCTTCCAGGCACCGGTCGAGATTCCCGGCGTGCCGCTCTCGAGCTTCCTGCGCGCCACCATCGCCGACCGCTCCGGTCTGGAGATGCGCGGCAAGGAGTTCCGCCGCCGCATGAAGGAGCTCTGCGCGGAGCTCGACATGCCGCCCGCCTACCTCAACCGCGAACTGGGCGTGGGCTTCTCCGGTGGCGAGAAGAAGAAGGTCGAGATGCTCCAGCTGCTGCTCCTCAAGCCCAAGCTTGCCATCTTGGACGAGACCGATTCGGGCCTCGACGTGGACGCGCTCGGCGTGGTGAGCCGCGGCATGGAGCTCTACCGCAAGAGCTGCGACGGAACGCTCCTCATCATCACGCATAACACGCGCATCCTCGAGCACCTCGACGTCGACCGCGTGCACGTGATGGTGAACGGGCGCGTGGTGCATGAGGGCGACGCTTCGCTCATCGACTGGATCGACGAGCACGGCTTCGAGCGCTTCGAGCAGGAGGCAGCGGGCGACAGCTCCGACGCCGAGCTCTCCCCGGCCGACCTCTCCGCGGTCATCGAGCGCTAGGAGGCGGCCGTGGCAAAGCAACGCACCGAGGTCGCGGACATCGACCGCACCCTCTACGACATCGTTGACAGCGAGGAGGGCTTCGAGCGCCTGGACAGCGGACTCACGCCGGATATCGTGCGCGAAATCTCCGAGCGCAAGGACGAGCCCGAGTGGATGCTCGACTTTCGCCTGAAGTCGCTCGAGACCTATCACAGGATGCCCAACCCCACCTGGGGCCCCAGCATCGCCGGCCTCGACATGGACCACATCGTCACCTACGTGAAGCCCAACACCGACCAGCAGGCAACGTGGGACGAGGTGCCCGACGATATCAAGAACACCTTCGAGCGCCTGGGCATCCCCGAGGCTGAGCGCAGCTACCTGGCCGGCGTGGGCGCCCAGTACGATTCCGAGCTCGTGTACCACAACATGCAGGACACGGCCTCGAAGATGGGCATCGTCTACTCCGGCATCGAGGAGGCGCTCCACGAGCCCAAGTGGGAGGCGCTCATCCGCGAGAAGTTCATGACGCTCATCCCGCCCACGGACCACAAGTTCGCCGCGCTCCACGGCGCGGTGTGGAGCGGCGGCTCGTTCGTCTATGTGCCCGCCGGCGTGAAGCTGGACTTTCCCCTCCAGAGCTACTTCCGCCTGAACGCCAAGGGCGCGGGCCAGTTCGAGCACACGCTCATCATCGTGGAGGACGACGCCGACCTGCACTTCATCGAGGGCTGCTCGGCCCCGAAGTACAACGTGGCCAACCTGCACGCAGGCGCCGTGGAGCTCTTCGTGGGCAAGCGCGCGCACCTGCGGTACTCGACCATCGAAAACTGGTCGAAGAACATGTACAACCTGAACACCAAGCGCGCCCGCGTGGACGACGAGGGCGAGATCGAGTGGATCAGCGGCAGCTTCGGCAGCCATGTGGGCTACCTCTACCCCATGAGCGTGCTGAACGGCCGCAAAAGCCGCTCGAGCTTCACGGGCATCACGTTCGCCGGCGCGGGGCAAAACCTGGACACCGGCTGCAAAGTGGTGCTGAACGCTCCCGAGACGAGCGCGACCGTTGAGACCAAGGGCATCTCCAAGGGCGGCGGTATCCAGACCTTCCGCAGCTCCGTGGTGGTAACGGAGCGCGCCGAGAACTCCGCGGTGAGCGTGAGCTGCCAGTCGCTCATGCTCGACGCCCAGAGCCGCTCGGACACCATCCCCGCCATGGACATCCGCGCCAAGCACGTGGACGTGGGCCACGAGGCCACCATCGGGCGCATCGGCGACGACAAGGTGTTCTACCTCATGAGCCGTGGCATCTCCGAGGAGGAGGCGCGCGCGATGATCGTGAACGGCTTCGCTGAGCCGGTGGCCAAGGAACTGCCGCTCGAGTATGCCGTCGAGATGAACAACCTCATCAAGCTGGAGATGGAAGGGGCTATTGGCTAGATGGATTCCCTGACGATTAAGCACGCCAACGCCATGCCCGCCCCCACCTGGGGCTGGCTGCGCATGAACGATACGCAGATCGAGATTCCGATGAGCCTGGCACCCGGCGGCTCGATGGAGGTTGAGGCGGAAGACCGCCTGTTCGACCACGCCATGAGCTTCGAGGGTGCGGTGGCCGAACTGCAGGCGCGCCTCGACGCGGCACGCGCGGCGGCGGACGAGGACAGCACGGGCGATGACCGTGCCTGCGTGCGCGCTGCACTGGCCGAGAATGCTGCCCGCAACGTCGCAGCAGACGGTGCAACCGAGATGCCCGGCACGGCCGAGACGGCTGAAAGCGGCTCCGCCAGCGCGCCCACGTCCAATCTCGAGCTCCCCGCGCTCTCGCGCTACCAGAAGCGCGCCGCGTTGGAGGAGGCCGCGCTCGACGTTGCCACCGCCTTCGAGACCGGCATCGGCGCAGATGCCCGCGCCTACCTGAACTTCCTCGCCCGCGAGACCATGGTGCTCGCGGCAGCGAAGGACGCGCGCGAGCAAGCGACCATCCGCGTTGAGGCCGAGGCTGGCGAGGCCGCGGCAGCGAGCATCGACGTCGTTGCCGCACCGGGCTCCACCCTCGACCTCGTCATCGCGCTCGACGCGACGGCCGCCATGGGCGCCGAGGACAACGCAACCGCGGCACTTGCCGGCACCACGCTCCGCGTCTTCGCCGGTTCACATGCCCGCGTGAACGTGACCGTCTACGCCCTGGGAACGCCTGCGGCCATGCTGCTGGACGACGAGGGCTACGTCCTCGACGAGGGCGCGCGCGTGAATGTGCGCCACGTGGTGCTCGGCGGAGAGCTCACCGTCACCGGCCTTGCCGCCGACGTGCGCGGTGACGCCGCTCGCCTGGATATCGACACCCGCTACCTCGCTTCCGGCTCCGAGCAGCGCGACTTCAACTACGTCGTTCGCCAGCGCGGACGCAAGACGGTGAGCAACATGAACGCCAACGGCGTGCTCACCGGAACCAGCAAGAAGGTACTGCGCGGCACCATCGACCTCGTGCACGGCTGCAAGGGCAGCGAGGGCTCCGAGCAGGAGACCGTCCTTCTGGCGAGCGAGGGCGTGGACAACAAGACCGTGCCCACGATTCTCTGCGATGAAGACGACGTCGCGGGCAACCATGGCGCCACGATCGGGCACGTTCGCCCCGAGCAACTCTTCTACCTTGAGAGCCGCGGCGTGTCC
Organism: Enorma sp.; assembly: GCF_982429025.1. Lineage (NCBI taxonomy): Bacteria > Bacillati > Actinomycetota > Coriobacteriia > Coriobacteriales > Coriobacteriaceae > Enorma > Enorma sp. The sequence goes on along the minus strand of NZ_CEWCAA010000004.1, from coordinate 5,118 downwards.
GCGGAGGCTGCCGAGGCGCTGTTCATCCGTGCCAAGCTCGAGGACGCCGCGCTCTCCGCGCCGGACGAGCGCATCCGCGCCTCCGTCCTTCGCCTGGGCGAGGCCCTCATCCCTGGCTTTACCGACGACATCGACGCACCCAAGGAGGATGCCGCATGATTGACACCGAGTCCGTAGCCTGCGAGTCCTGCACCGCGCCCGCACCGGGCGTGCTGGATGCCTCCGACGCCGCCTCGCGCGCCTGGCCGCGCATCGACATCGAGACCAATCCGTTCAAGGCGGCGTTCCCGCTATTCACCCAGCATCCGGACATCGCCTTTTTGGACAGCGCCGCCACCGCGCAGCGCCCCGCCTGCGTGCTGGAGGCGCAGAAGCATTTCTACGAGACCATGAACGCCAATCCGCTGCGCGGACTGTACTCGCTTTCGGTGGAGGCGACCGAGGCCATCGCCAAGGTGCGCGCGCAGATCGCGGGCCTCATCGGCGCCGTTGACGAGGCGGGCAAGCCACGCGCGGACGAGGTCGTTTTCACGCGCAACACGAGCGAGTCGCTGAACATCGTGGCGAGCTCCTTCGCGCCCACGGTCCTCGAACCGGGCGACGAGGTAGCCATCACCATCATGGAGCATCACTCTAACCTCATCCCGTGGCAGCAAGCATGCCGCGCGGCGGGTGCCAAGCTCGTCTACCTCTACCCCACCAAGACCGGTGAGCTCACCGACGCCGAGATTGCCGAGAAGATCGGCCCGCGCACGAAAATCGTGGCGTGCACGCAGGTGTCGAACGTGCTCGGCTGCCGTGTGCCGGTCGAGAAGCTCGGCGCTGCCGTGCACGCCCGCGGCGGGTACCTGGTGGTCGATGCTGCCCAGTCCGTGCCGCACATGCCGGTCGACGTGCGAGAGCTGAGCGCGGACTTCCTTGCCTTCTCCGCCCACAAGGCCCTGGGCCCCATGGGCGTGGGCGTGCTCTGGGGCCGCCTGGAGCTTTTGGAGGCCATGCCGCCCTTCCTCACGGGCGGCGAGATGATCGACTCCGTGACCGAGCAGGATGCCGTCTGGGCTCCCGTGCCCGAGAAGTTCGAGGCGGGCACGCAGGATGCGGCAGGCATCTACGCCACGGGCGCAGCACTCGACTATCTGGTGAACCAGGTGGGCTATGACACCGTGCAGGCGCGCGAGCAGGCGCTCGTCCACTACGCGATGAGCCGCATGGTGGAGCTTCCCTATGTGGAAATCATCGGCTCGATCTATTGGGATCGCCACCACGGCGTCATCAGCTTCAACGTGCGCGGCGTGCACCCGCACGACGTGGCGAGCATCCTCGATATGCAGGGCGTGTGCATCAGGGCGGGCCACCATTGCGCCCAGCCGCTGCTCACCTGGCTCGGAGTCGAGAACCTCGCCTGCTGCCGCGCGAGCCTCGCGTTCTACAACGACAAGCACGACGTGGATGCCTTCATCGACGGCCTCGAAACCGTCTACCGCACCTTCAACTAGACTGAGTCAAAATGGGACGGGGTTGTTTTGACTCAAAATGGGACGGAGCTGTGTGGAGCAGCAGCTTTTCAGCCCAGCCCCGATGAGTCATTTTAACCCCGTCCCAAAATGACCCGCACGAAAGGACCCTTCATGGGCAACATCTATACTTCGACCACCTTCATGGAGCACAACTCGCACCCGGACTACAAGTACGAGATGGATTCCCCCACCCATAGCCACGACGGCATCAACCCCAGCTGTGGAGACGAGCTGACGCTCATGCTGCGCGTGGAGAACGGCGTGATCGAGGAAGCAAGCTTCACCGGTCACGGATGCGCCATCAGCCAGGCGTCGGCCGACATCATGGCCGACCTCATCACCGGCGAGACCGTAGAGGAAGCCAAGCGCCTCTCTGGGCTGTTCCTCGCGATGATTCGCGGTGAGGAGCTCTCCGAAGACGATTTCGAAGACCTCGATGAGGCCGCGCAGCTCAAGGACATCTCGCACATGCCTGCCCGCGTGAAGTGCGCCGAGCTCGCCTGGCGCACCCTCGACGGCATTCTCTCCTAACTTGCAAAATCAGGACAGAGGGGATTTTGCATTCGACCGCTCATGGACGCGCGCAACGATGCTCCTTCCGACACCGGTCACGCGTTCCACCTGGTTGATAGTCATACCGTTACCGCGCAGCTGGCGAATCACAGCATCGCGCTCGGCACGCGGCAGCTTGCGAACTTCCATCAGGTGCGCGAACCCGCGCGCCCGCGCAATCTCATCTGCCAAACGAATCGCTTCCGCATCAGAGAGGTGCAACGAGCCCTCAAAACCCGCCTCATGGAGCTCTGCGCCCCCACAGAGTTCAACAAAGCCCTGTGGGCCATCCAATACATCGAGCACGGGCTTCGTCGTGCAGAGCGGCTCCTTAGTTGCAAGCGCGCCGCCCGTGTACTCGGCATAACTGCTCCATCGATACGTTGACGCAGCCTCAATGCCGTCCTTTTCCGGGTTGATGTGGACGTAGCGCACGGCCGCCATGAGGTATCGCTCCGATTCGATAGGCTCGCTAAAGAACCGCTGTTGAAAGACGTGGCCGACATGCCCCGTTTTATCGTTGAAATACCGAGCATAGCCCGTGAGCAGCAACTGCATAGCGTGGCTTAGCTCGTTTCGTTGATCCTCAAGAAGCATGTGAACGTGGTTGCTCATGAGGCACCACGCCCAGATGCTCATGCCGGCATCAGATGTCCGCCGAGCAAGCATGGCCAAGAAGGCCTGACGGTCCGCATCGTCATAGAAAAGGACCTGTCGCCCGTTCCCGCGAACGACCACATGGTACACGCCTGTTTCAGAACGTCGCCGAGGTGCATTTGCCATACGCACCCACCTCCCCCGATTAGAGTCCTTATTCCCCAACGAGTCGGGAAGGGACGGGGCAGGCGCATGCAAAATTCCCTCTGTCCTGGTTTTGCACTGGTTTTGCATAAAAAAAGCTCCCGAAGGAGCTCGAAAATCAAATGGTGGACCGGCAGGGGTTCGAACCCTGGACCTTGGGATTAAGAGTCCCCTGCTCTACCAGCTGAGCTACCGGTCCACATATCAAGAAACAGTGGGGTGGGTACAGGGACTCGAACCCTGGACCTCCGGGACCACAACCCGGCGCTCTAGCCAACTGGGCTACACCCACCGTGTTTCCTCGCGCCAAAGCGCTTGACTATTATTGCAGGCCTCGCCCACGGATGCAAGTACTTTCTTCAAAATATTTTGGAGCATCCGTCGCGCTGCAGCGAGCCTGCTCCAGGGCCGCATGCACTGCGGTATGATAGATGCGCCGTGTAGGGCACAAGGATCATCACCGGGAGACCGAATGGATACGAACATGAACAACCTCATCGTCAATGACGAGAAGAACAAGGTGCGCGTTGTCGACGGCGTGAGCTATGAGCGCTATGGCGTGCAGACGCACGTACTCGACAAGAGCGATGACATCTGCGAGGTTGCCCAGCGCTACGTTGGCCCCAACTGCGAGCCCAACGACGTGATCGTGCTTTCCGAGAAAGCGCTCGGCTGCACCCAGGGCCGCGCCGTCAAGCTCACGGACATCCACCCGCGCCCGCTCGCGCGCTTCCTCACCAAGTTCGTCACGAAGACCCCGGCCGGCATCGGCCTCGGCATGCCCGAGACGATGGAGATGGCCCTTCAGGAGGTCGGAACGCCCCGCATCCTGCTTGCTGCGGCCGTAGGCGCCCTTGGCAAGCTCGTGGGCAAACGGGGCTGGTTCTACATGGTTGCAGGGCGCAAGGCAGCGTCTATCGATGGACCGTGCTCCTACACCATCCCTCCCTACAACGAATATGTCTCTCTAGCCCCTGCCGAACCCGCTGAATCCGCGAAGAAGATCGCCGAGGCGCTCGGCAAGAACGTCGGCGTTGCCATCATCGACCAGAACGACCTTGGTGGCGAGATCCTCGGCGCCTACAACCTCCCCTACTCCAACGAGACGCTCATCGACATCCTGCACGACAATCCCTTGGGCCAGGCCTCTCAGCGCACGCCCTTCGGCATCGTGCGCAAGGTTCAGTAGCCGAGAAACGCGCACACGGGCGCTCACACGCCCCGTCGCGTCCGTTCGTCCTTGTTTCCATACGCAGTCCTGCACGCCACCGCTTAACACATCCAGGCGGTGGCGTTTTTGCTACCGCCGCTATGCGATGCGATGCAAAATTCCCTCTGTCCTATTTTTGCATGAAAAAGGCCGCCGCTCGGACGAACCCGAACGGCGGCCTTTCGTAAAATTACCTCTGTCCTAATTTCACATTAGGCGTTGAGGGCGGCGTTCACGGCCACGGCGCAGGCGACGGTCGCACCGACCATGGGGTTGTTGCCCATGCCGATGAGGCCCATCATGTCCACGTGCGCAGGCACCGAGGAGGAGCCGGCGAACTGGGCATCGGAGTGCATGCGGCCCATGGTGTCGGTCATGCCATAGGAGGCAGGGCCGGCAGCCATGTTGTCCGGGTGCAGGGTACGGCCGGTGCCGCCACCAGAGGCCACGGAGAAGTACTTCTTGCCGGCCTCGAGGCGCTCCTTCTTGTAGGTGCCCGCGACGGGGTGCTGGAAGCGCGTGGGGTTGGTGGAGTTACCGGTGATCGAGATGTCGACGTTCTCGTGCCACATGATGGCAACGCCCTCGCGGACGTCGTCGGCGCCGTAGCAGTTGACCTCGGCGCGCGGGCCATCGCTGTACGGAATGGTCTCGACGACCTTGAGCTCGCCCGTGTAGTAGTCGAACTGGGTCTTCACATAGGTGAAGCCGTTGATGCGGGCGATGATCTGGGCGGCGTCCTTGCCCAGACCGTTGAGGATGACGCGCAGGGGCTTCTTGCGAGCCTTGTTGGCGTTCATCGCGATGCCGATGGCGCCCTCAGCGGCAGCGAAGGACTCGTGGCCAGCCAGGAACGCGAAGCACTCGGTGTCGTCACCGAGGAGCATGGCGCCCAGGTTGCCGTGGCCCAGACCGACCTTGCGGTCCTCGGCAACGGAGCCGGGAACGGTGAAGGCCTGGATGCCCTCGCCGATCATGGAAGCGGCCTCGGAAGCGGTCTTGGCACCCTTCTTGATGGCAACTGCGCAGCCAAGGGTG